>PUNB01000157.1 GCA_003552565.1 Lentisphaerota bacterium | reverse complement strand
GATATTGAGTCCGATCCGGAGATCGAAGATGACCCGAGGGAGGAGGAACTTGAGACAACAGTGATTCCACCGGAACCGGTGGCCAAAACTCCGGCGGAAACAGACCGCCGCCTGCGGCCGGAGATCCCGCCGGATCTATATGATACGATTTTTGCGGAAGCCTTGCCTGAGGAAGAAAAACCCGAACCCGAACCGGAGCCGGAACCGGAGCCTGAACCAGAACCGGAGCCGGAACCCGATCCGGAGCCGGAACCCGAACCGGAACCCGAACCGGAACCCGAACCAGAACCAGAACCGGAGGTGGCTGAACCGCCGAAGGTCGGCATTGTCGCCTCTCTCGGAAGGCAAAGGACGGCTGACGCTTCCCATGTGCTTCTCGATCCCGAGTCGGACACCCCTGAACCGATGGTTTACCTGATAAGTGACTTTTTAAGTCTGAGTCAATGGAATGGACGCAAGGTGCGTGTGCATGGCAAGGTTGAACGCCATCCCGGCTGGAGACTGCCGGTGATACGAGTTTACGGAGTGCAGGCGGTGCGGTGAGAGTGAGGCTGTGCATTCCCGCCTCATCTCTTTATAATGAAACACTCACCCCCCCTCGTCGGTTGCACTTAATCGCCACACTTAGTCCTCACACTTCGTCTTGTACACTTATTCGCCTCCACTTCGACTCTCCACTTAGTCGCCACACTTAATCGGCCAACTTAGCCCCCCACAAAAAATTCCTTCAACCACTGATGGACACGGATCAACACGGATAGGCAATCTTTTGTTTGCTTATGAAACGGCGGAGGCCCGTCGTCTCCAGGAGGGGGATGGAGCCGCCCGGCCTTGGGGGGCATATGGAGGGCGAGCAGCTTGCCTGAGCCACACGAAGAGTGGTCAGGTCCCCGCGAGCCAGCAAGTAACGACCGGATTCCGGACGGTCGAAACTGCGACGCGGCAGCCGGATGATGGAAAATACTTCTGCGCTCTGGCCTATTGCGCCGTAGCCTTGGCGCAGGCGGAAGTCCCGCGGTTATTGTCAGCCTGCCGGTCCCATTTTGCCATAAGTCTGTTTTAACCTTTTAATGGCTTAAATAATAACCGGCGGATCATCTTTATCAATCTCTAGAGTTTCGTCAGCTTTGAGATGTCGCATCAAGGCCTGGCGGAACTCGTCCTCATCCGCAGGGAAGTCATCGGGTTTATCCTGCTCACTGGTGATCAGGATTTTTTCTTCGGTCAGAGCGAAGACCAGGTTGCCTATGTCCCGGGAGGACTTTATGCCCCAGTGCTGGAGCACGTCCAGAGCCAGCGGCCCGTATTCGTTGATGGCCAGCTGTTGCGCTCCCCGGGTCAGCTGACAACTGTTGATATGAGCGCGAGTATGCTTTTCCATCACTTCCCGGTTAACAAAAGCGACCGCTCGGCAGATAAAATGGAACGCTTCGCTTCGATAGTTCTGATAACGGCGGGCCAGCCTGGCTATGCCCGCTTGAATTTCCGGTTCGTCCAGTTTCATTGTCTGTCTCCATTATGTGAAACACCGGGTTTACTAGCCACAAAAAAACACAAAAAGCCACAAAGATTAACGCAGGTAGTAACAGTTTTTCACCACCCGTCCCAGTTGCATCCTTCTTTGAAGGTTGGCAAGGCCAAATGCAACGGGATAAATTCGTTTCGCTAGCGGAGCGGGTGGTAAATAAAAAGCGATCAGCCGCGGCCGGCGGTCATGTCTGCAGACGACGGCGGACGGACTCGGCGATGGACTCTTTTTCAGTATCATCGGCATAGTCTTCTTTGCGGCCGGGCAACAGGGCGAAGGCATCTTCCGTGTGCCGAGGGATGACGTGCAGATGAGCGTGCGGCACCACCTGTCCGGCGCAGGAGCCGTTGGCCAGCAGCAGATTAAAGCCGTCGCCGTCAACCGCCCGCATCACCGCTCCGCCAATACGCGGCGCCATTTCCATCATCCGCGCCAAGTGTTGATTCGGCACCGTGGTCAGGCTCACATGGTGTTCCTTGGGGATGATTAAGCAATGTCCCTTGCTGACCGGCGATATATCCAGAAAACAGAGAATAAGGTCATCCTCATAAAGATTGACCGAGGGAATTTCGCCACGGATAATTTTGCAGAATACACAGTTTTCTTCCATTTTCACTCTCCTGTTGGTTTGAGGAAAACAATTTGTTTATGGTTCGGTTATGGTTTTTTGAACGCATTAAAGATAAATGCCGGAACAGGGATGTCAATTGTCAGAAAAAAATTTCATTGCCCTGCAGTGAGGAACGATATAATGATATGGATAATGCACAATGATTAAGCTTTTTATAACGCAAGTGACCAGGCGGCAAACTTGGCTCGTGAATTATTCAGGCTAAAGTCGCTGGTGAAGGCGATCAGGGAACCTCTAAATGCAATGCGATTTTTTTTTAGAGCTGAGTTCGCTGATACAGTTTGTTTCCGACTCTTGGTGTAGTATTTTACAATATGTTGAACAGTCGAGACAAACTGCAATTCTTTTCCGTCCCCGCTCATTCCCGAGGATATTCCCCTTTGGCCGGGGAGAGGGTGCAGGCCGGTTTCCCCTCGCCGGCGGAGGATTACCAGGAAGAACCGCTTGACCTGAATGATTATTGTGTCGATAACCCGCCGGCGACCTTCTTTGTCCGAGTGGAGGGGGATTCAATGATTGAAGCGGGTGTTTGTAAAGGCGATCTGCTGGTGGTGGATCGTTCACAAGAGGCGCGCAATAATGATATTGTCATCGCTGTGGTTGACGGTGAATTCACCTTGAAAAGAATGAAGCTCAAGCAGGGCCGGGTTTACCTGTGCCCTGAGAACAGAGAATATGTCCCCATCGAAGTCACCGAGGACATGGAATTCGAAGTCTGGGGCAAAGTAACCAAAGTAATTCATGAACTCTAAGCTGACAGCCTTGGTTGATGCCGATAATTTTTATGTTTCGTGCGAACGCTTGTTCCGCCCGGAGCTGCGCCGCCGGCCGGTGGCGGTGCTTTCCAATAACGACGGCTGTGTGGTGGCTCGATCCCAGGAGGTTAAAGACTTCGGGGTGAAGATGGGCACTCCTGTGTATCAGATCAGGAATCTTATAAAATCCAGAGGGATTCATGTTTTTTCTTCTAATTACGAACTTTACGGCGATATCTCCAACCGGGTCATGCGTGTCCTCGGGCGGTTCTCCGCTGATCGCGAAGTTTATTCCATTGACGAGGCTTTTTTCAGGCTTCGGCAGGACCAGGCTGAAAACTTGTGTGAACAAATTGTCAGCGCCTGCTGGGACTGGCTGAGTATCCCTGTTAAGATAGGTGTCGCTCCCAACAAAACCTTGGCCAAAGCGGCAACAGAGATTGTCAAACAGGAAAAGTTATCCAAACGGTTCCTGATCATTTCTCGCCCGGAGGAAATAGATGAAATATTGAAGAAGCTGCCGCTGGAGGAAGTATGGGGCATCGGCGGGAGGCTGGCGGGGAAATTGAAAAGAGCCGGCATAGCCAGCCCAATGGCGCTCAAAAGTCTGCCTGAAGAATACTTGCGGCATCACTTCGGAGTGGTGACGGCGAGGACCGCCGCGGAATTACGCGGAAGTGTCTGTTTCGACTTGGAAAACCAACCGCGCCCGCAGAAGAACCTGTGTTATTCTAGAAGCTTCGGGCAATGCATAGATAATGGACCGGAATTGCGTCAGGCCGTTACCGATTACGCCACTGAGGCGGCGGCCAAACTGCGGAAGCAGCATTTGAAAGCTCAGTCTGTTTCCGTTTTTATTCTTACTGACCGCTTTAAATCGGAAGCTCCGCAGTATGCGAATTCGGCAAGTTTCACTCTGACTCCGGCAATCAATGACACTCTGCCGATTGTCCGGGGAGCCTTAAAGGCATTGAACCGGGTGTTCCGGAATGGTTACGCCTATAAAAAATGCGGTGTGCTTCTTAACCGGCTGATTCCCGAAGATCAGACTCAGCCGGATCTGTTTATACCGGAAAACCCCCGGGATAAAGGTGTATCGGCGGCCATGGATATAGTTAATCGCCGCTACGGCGCCGGCTCGTTGGTGCTGGCCGGATCAGGCATCAGGAACCAGAAATGGCGTATGACCCGCCGCTGTCGCTCGGCCAGATATACAACCCAGTGGAGCGAACTGCCGCAGGTGAAGTGAATTTACTTATGTGAGACTTCGTCTCGGTGATCTGTTATCAGTCATCCGAGTATCGTAATCGTACACGTACTCGTACACTCAAATCTCCGGGGTCGGGAATAATGACGATTGGCGTGTACGAGTACGTGTAAAAGTACGTAAAGTCTCTCCCTCGGGGTATCAGGCGCGCCGCACCGACGGCGATGTTTGCATAAGAACTGAGATTTTAGAGGTTAATACGTAAAGAGTAAAATGAAAACATTGGGGTGGAAATTATGAATAAACACTTGCAGCCGATTTTTTCGCGCCGCAGTGTGCGCGATTACCAGGCGCGGCCTGTCGATGAAACAACCATTCAGGATCTGCTGGATGCCGGGATGGCGGCACCCTCCGCTTGTGGTAAAGACCCTTGGGAATTCATTGTCCTTAGGGATCCGCAAAAATTGCGGGACATTGCCGAGGCTCTGCCCAATGGCGGGTTTCTGGCGGATGCCGGTGCCGGGCTGGTTGTTTGCGGCGATTTGCGGCGTGCTCATGCCAATGAGCTTTCATATCTGCTTCAGGACTGCTCCGCGGCGATAGAAAATATTTTACTGGCGTCTTCCATCTTAGGCCTTGGAGCCTGCTGGCTTGGAGTGCATCCCCGGACCGAGAGAGTGGATTTTCTTAAGCGTTATTTTTCGCTCCCTGAATCGATTGTTCCGGTGGCGACTTTGGCTTTGGGATGGCCGAAAAAAAATCCTGAACCGCGGACAAGATCGAAGGCCGATTTTGTGCATTATGAAGAGTGGTGATTCGACTTTGTTGGTGCTGGTTCGGCCGTGCTTTATTGATGAGCGGCCGAATTTTATATTAAGGTCTGATAATTTAACAAGAAATGCAAATGCAGGATCAAACAACAGGTGAGCTGCCTAGTTTAGCGGAAGGTCGCACCGGCGATAGTTATTCCCTGGGTGAAGAAATTGTTCGCGGTGAGGTGCTGCGGATAGTTTTCACCAGTGATGACGGTGCTTATTCGGTAGTGCGCTTGCAAACCGAGGAAGGCCGGGAGGTCACTTTGGTCGGCGGCCTTGGCGGAGTGATTGAGGGGCAGGATCTTGAGGCCAGCGGACGCTGGGAACGCCACAAAGAGCACGGCTGGCAGTTCAGGGCGCGATCATGCCGGGCGATCATGCCGCACACGGAAACGGGAGTTCGGCGATATCTGGCATCGGGGATCATTCCGGGTATCGGCCCGAAACTGGCTGAAAGGATCGTTGATCATTTCGGCATGGAGACTCTCGGAGTGCTAGAGGAGCAGTCGGCCAGGCTGCGAGAGATACCCGGGGTGGGAATGAAAAGAATTCGTCAGATCAAGCGTTCCTGGCAGGAACATCAGGCACAGCGGGACACTTTTATCTTCCTCCAGGGACTGGGGCTGGGACCGGGGGCCTGTTCGCGTATATTATCGCGTTACGGCCAGGCCGCTGTGGACATTGTTCAGCGTAATCCTTATCGGCTGTGCGGCGAGGTTTGGGGTATCGGTTTCCTTACTTCTGACCAGCTGGCTTTTAAGCTGGGAATAGAGAAAGAAAACCCTCTCAGGCTGGCAGCCGGCATTGTTCATACTTTGCAGAAACTGTCAGAGGATGGTCATACCTGCTATCCGCGGGAAAGACTGCTTGAAAAAGCGGCGGAATTGCTGGATGCGTCAAAAGAGGCGGTAAGCAAAGGGCTGGAAAGAGCAGTGCTGGATGGGGCGGTAAAGGTTTCGCCTTCAGCCGCCGTTGACCTGGGAGACCATGCAGTTTATGAGCGGCGGCTTTATCAGGCGGAGAGCGGGGTGGCGCGGCTGTTGCGGCGTTTTCTGTCTCAGCGCCAGGGAGGTTTGCGGGACTCGGATGTCAGTTTGCCCCCTGAGGACGCGGCGATCCTGAATCAAGATCAACGGCAGGCGGTCAGCCGGGCTTTCGGGGAGCGGCTCAGTATTATCACCGGCGGTCCCGGGGTGGGAAAAACTATGGTTGTCGGCCGGATAGTGAAGCTGGCCCGCCGGATGAAGCGGAAAGTTCTGCTGGCCGCACCCACCGGGAGAGCCGCTAAAAGGCTGGGGGAAAGTTGCAATGTGGAGGCCAAAACCATCCATAGGATGCTGAAATGGGATCCGCTGGAAAGAAGCTTTGTGCATAACATTGACCGGCCGCTGCGCTGTGACCTGCTGATCGTTGATGAAGTGTCGATGCTCGATGTTGAATTGATGAACAGTCTTTTGTGCGCGGTTCCCGTGGAAGCCCACATGTTGTTTGTCGGCGACCGCGATCAGCTGCCCTCGGTCGGCCCGGGCAGTGTGCTCCATGATATGATCGCCAGCGGCAGAATCGCGGTGACCAACCTGACTGAGATTTATCGTCAGGAGGAGGGCAGCAGAATTGTGTACAACGCGCACGCGGTGAATCAGGGGTTTATGCCAGAACTGAATCATGAAAAGAGCGAAGAACTGGCCGATTTTTATTGGATTGAACAAAGTGATCCCCAGCGAGTAAACGAGATGATCGCCACTATGATCGCCGAGAGAATACCGGCGAAATCGCAGTTTGATCCAATGAACGATGTGCAGGTGCTGGCACCCATGAACAAAGGTGTATGCGGAACCATCGCGTTGAACAGCAAGTTACAGGAGACTCTCAATCCCGGCCCCAAGTCAGAGCTGTGGCTCGGGGAAAGATGTTTTCGCCACGGTGATCGAATAATGCAGGTGGTGAACAACTACGACAAAGGCGTCTTCAATGGAGAGCTGGGGCAGGTGATTTCCATTGACCATGAAGAAAATCGATTGACCGCGGCTTTTGACGTGGGCAATATTGAATACGAGAAAGTTGAGCTTGATCAGTTGAAACTCGCATACGCGGTGACTGTCCATAAATCGCAGGGCAGTGAATTTCCGGTGGTGGTGATCCCGCTCTTGACGCAGCATTATATTATGTTACAGCGGAATTTGGTCTACACCGGCATGACCAGAGCCCGCAGACTCTTAATCATGATCGGCACTCGCAAAGCTCTGGCCGTGGCGATTCGCAATGATCGACCGGCTCTGCGTTACACAAGACTGGGAACATGGCTGCGGGAAAATCAGGCTTTTGAGCAGGAGATCGAGGACTGAAAGGCAAAAATAAGGTATGTTATGACTGTTAATCGAGACGATATCTGGTACGCGGCGAAGCAGACGAAAATTCTGCACGCGCCGGAAAAGAAAATTGAGACGTTCGGAGAGACCAAGGTTCATTATTATGTGGTCACTGATCTGCTGGATACAGTCGGCCAGGCGCGGATCCGGGATGGTATTATCGAAGCCAAACGGCCGCGCCTGATCACCCCTGATTATCTGGCGCGGAAATTGACCGATAATTTCGGCAGCGAAGCGGAGGAGTATGCTGAATGGCTGGTCAACAGCGGCCAGGCGCTGCGGTTTCTGGAGTATGGCCTCTACCTGCATAAAGAAGAGTATCAGGAGGAAATAGTCAGCGGTGACAGTCGTTCGGTAGGGGAGAATATTGTCCGCCAGAAAGAGGGTGATGCCGAAGGGCCATGCGTGGTGATGGTCGGAGTGGATGATCTCTGGGAAGTTTCGCTGATGCGCTTCGCTTCGCAGTTAATCGAAAGTTCTGTGCCGGGGAACATGCAGGATTTGTCCGGTCGCGGTCTGCTTGAACCTTCCGGCGGTTCAGGCATTCCGGCGGGAGTCCGGGTGGAGATTGAGAACGACTTTTTCGCCGCTCGCGGCAAACCGGAAAGGATTAAAAGACTGGGACGGAAACTGCAGGATTTCGGGGTCTTTGATGAGTACGAAGACCGTCTTTACGGCCTGCTGAAGGAATTGGAGAAATAGATAAATGCGTCAATACATAGAAAAGGCCTCTATCCTGGTGGAGGCGCTGCCTTATATACAGGAGTTCCGGGATTCCATCGTAGTGGTTAAATTCGGCGGCAGCGCTATGGAATCAGAAGAAAGGCGACGAGGGATTCTGCGGGACATCGTATTCATGGAATGCGCCGGCATGCGTCCGGTTCTGGTGCACGGCGGCGGCAAAGCCATCAGCGGCCGGCTGGCGGAAGCCGGTATAGAAACTCGTTTCATCAATGGTTTGCGTTATACCTGCGGCCGCACTATCGAAGTGGTGGATCGGGTTCTGCATCAGGAAGTAAACGCCGAGCTGGTGGAAATCATGAGCGAATTTCATGGTCGGCCGTTCGCCATGTCCGGTAAAAATGTCTTTCGCGCGGAACCTCTGCAGGCAGAGCGTGATAGTGCCGGCGAGCCTTTGGAGCTGGGATATGTCGGCAAAGTGGTAAATGTCGACAGCGAGCAGATAAAATGGGTTCTCAATCGCCGCGAGGTGCCGGTCATCACCCCTCTGGCTAAAGATATGAACGGAGCGGTTTACAATGTTAACGCCGACATGGCGGCATGCCGTCTGGCGGGCGAACTGCAGGCTCGTAAGCTGGT
>PUNB01000150.1 GCA_003552565.1 Lentisphaerota bacterium | reverse complement strand
GTGTGGGGGGATTTTAACATTGAACCGCCGGAGTTTCGCTTATCGACGAAACTCCGGCGGTATGGTTGCATTTCAGTAAGAGCAAAGCTTTTACTGAATCAAGGTGAATTTGGAGGCCGGCACTCCGCAGATCGGGCATTCTTCCGGAGCCTGCCCCAATTCGGTGTTGCCGCATACCGTGCATACATAGATGCGTTCAGCCTTGAAATCTTCGCCCGATTCCAGTGCCTGAGCCGCCTTTGAATACAGGTCATGATGAATTTCTTCGACCTTCATGGCGTATTCAAAAGATCGCAAGGCTTTTTGATCGCCTTCTTTCTTGGCTTCCGCTATGAATTCAGGATACATTTCCTTGAATTCATGGCCTTCACCGTTGATCGCTTCCTGGATATTTGCTTTAGTGTCGCCGACACCATCCATTACCCGTAGATGCGCATGGGCATGTACAGTTTCAGCTTCTGCCGCGGCCCGGAAAAGGCGGGCGATGCCGGGTTTGCCTTCTGCTTCAGCTTTCTTGGCGAAAGCCAGATATTTCCGGTTGGCTTGACTTTCTCCGGCGAAAGCAGCTTGCAGATTGTCCATTGTAGCCATAATAAAAACTCCTGTATTGTTGTTGGCGTTTTTTCCAGTCATTATAGGCCTGACTGGAAGTAGGGTTATTCAAAACACCTGAATCCGCTTCGGGAATCAGGAAACGATAAGTTAATATAATAGTATTGATTATCAAAAAAGCAAGTGCTTGAACTGAAAAAATAATAACAATTAGTAATCTATTCGTTTTGAGAAAGGACCTGCCGAGCTTCTCACTACTCACTGCCAAGGCGGGGCGGCTCGCAGGATTTCAGCATGTTCATCACTGATCAGTTTGTATTGTCCCAAGCTGGCAGGGACACAGCAGACGCGTCCGGGGGGAAGGTCGATATCCTCCTGCTGACGGGATTGCAGAGTTATTTTTCCCGAAACCGGATACAACAGGTGGCAGGCTTCTTTGTTGGTGTCCAGGTAGATATGATCGGCAATGCGGATTTCTTCAAGGGAAAAATACGGCCAATGCCGAGTAAGCGGGATTTTACGAGTGTAACTGAATGAACCGCGAACACGAGCTGATCTGGTGTTCTGCCGGCTTTCCTGTTTCAAGCATTGTCTGGCTTTTTCCTTTTCTTTATTTGGTATGGGGTTTTCCTCTCGCCAACGGGCCAGTCGTAAAGGGGGCAGGGGGGTGGAAGCTATTTCCCAAATCAGGTGCCCGACGGAGAGAGAATGAATTATTCCCGGCGGCACTAGACAGGAGTCGCCGGGACGCATCTTGAATTTCTGCATAAAACGCGGCCCTTCCGGGGTATGCAGCTGATTCAATAACAGTTGAGTGGAAGCGGCGGGGCTGATGCCGACGAAGGCTCGTGATTCCGGCTGCACAGCCAGACAATACCAGGCTTTTTTGTTACCATGTTCGCACCGGAGCTCCCAAGGAGCTTCTTCGCCCGCATGCACCTGCAAAGGCTGGTCTTCGAATGTTGCGAATAAACGGATACACAGGGGGAAGGGGGCTTCGGCTTTCTGTTCGCGTCCCACCAGTTCCCGTGGGGCAGTTTGCACCAGTTGTCGAATTGTGCAGCCGGCTGAATCGCCATTCTGTACCGTGCTTTGCATTTCCCCGCTATCGATCAGAAGCCAGCATTGATCATAATTCTGACTTTCCGGCGGCGGCAGATTGCAGGTTTTCAAGTATTTTGCGAACCAGTCGGGGGCGGTGCCGCTGAGCCCGCGGGAAGAACCGCGGACGAACCGCGGTTCAAATATTAAAGGGTATGGTTTGAATGACATCGCATATTTCCTTGTCGGAATAACTTGAAAAACGGCGATTAAGCAACATCATACTATAATGAAGTTTGCCGCAAAAAAAAGCAATCTGAAATGAGTTTCAATTTCATGCTTGAAATTGTTTGACGAAAACAAGTAACATCGCTGCCAGCGACCTTTAATGATGGCGAAAAATAAGAATCAAAAAAATGAGCCTGCTGTAAGCAAGCCTAGAGTTGGCGGCAAAGTGGCGGGAATTGTCTTCATCAGTTTTATTCTGATGCTTTTTCTTGCATTGTTATCTTTCCATCCCCAGGATGTGACTTATCTGGACCAGGGGATCGAAGGAGGCCCCGTCTGGCGCAACTGGATCGGTTACTTCGGAGCGGCTTCGGCTCGAGTGCTGCTGTTGCTTTTCGGTTTCGCTATATATCCGGCAGTGGTGATCTGTATGCTTTCTTTGTTTCGGCGTTTTCTCTGTTACAAAGCTATTCGCACTTCCGGCTGGGAGTATTGGACTTCTTTTCTGCTGATACTTATCGGTGCTTCCATGGTTTTCGGTATTTTCCCTGAATCATTCCCGGCCGCCAGCAGCTATTTGAACATAAGCGGCACTGCCGGCGGCGCGTTGGGGCAATACCTTTGCGACCCCAGTTCAGGCATTCTCAGCACTGTGCTCAGTCATACCGGCAGCGCTCTGACCGGAGCGACTTTGATCGCCGTGGCTTTGACGGTATTGTGGATTTATGACTGGCATGACAGCTTTATTGCCTGGGAACGAAAACTGCGTGCGAGCAGGGAAGAGTCGGATGAGGCAACGGCAACCGATGAAGATGCCTCTTTCGCCCGCGCCGCCGCCGCCGGCAGGAGTGGGAACAACAAGAAAGAACGATCTCAGGCAGACACGAAACAAAGGGATAGTGAGCAGATTCTGCGCAATCGAGAGCGGGAACGAGAAACAGGAAAGTTCGAAAATCGCGCACGGAAGAAAAACACTGCAACGAGCCGGCAGTCGGAAGCTCTGAAGGGATACGAAAAAACAGTAAAAGGCGAAACAGCCGCTTCTCTGAAAAAGAGTGACAGAAGACCTTCTAGTAAAAAATCTTCTGGCCGTGGCCAAGGATCCAGCTACCAGCTGCCACCGCTTGATTTGCTGAATGAAGCTGATGACAATATAGAAACCACCGTGAATCCGCGGGAAGTGGAGAAGAAGAAGGAGATTCTGCAGGCGACTCTGGACAGTTTTAAAATCGATGCCAAGGTCGGACAGACAACCACCGGCCCTCGGGTGACTTTGTTTGAGGTGGAGCCGGCGCCGGGAGTCAAGGTCGAAAGAATCAGCAATCTCGGTAATAATATCGCCATGGAGCTTCAGGCTCAAAGTCTGCGTATATTGACCCCCATCCCGGGGCGAAAATCTGTCGGCATTGAGGTGCCTAACAACCAGGCTGCGGTCGTATCTCTGTGCGGACTGATGAATTCACCCGCGTGGAGAAATAAAAAAGTGGCTATTCCTCTGCTTTTGGGGCGCAACATCAGCGGCAAACCCGTGCTGCTGGATTTAGCCAAGGCCCCGCATCTGTTGATAGCGGGCGCCACCGGCAGCGGTAAATCAGTCTGTATCAACGCCTTGATCATGTCTTTGCTGTATCGTTTTACTCCGGAGGAGCTGCGTTTGATCCTTATAGATCCGAAAGTCGTAGAGTTCAGTGGTTATAACAGTCTGCCGCATCTGGCGGTGCCGGTTATCACTGAATCTCAGAAAGTGGTTATGGCCTTGCGCTGGGTGATTAAAGAAATGGAAAAGCGTTACAATATTCTTGCCGCTGTCGGCGCTAGAAATATCGCCGCTTTCAATGCGCGTTCAAGCAAGAAAAGCGGAGAACAGGATAAACATGGCAACGTCATCCCCGAACGGATGCCGTATCTGGTGGTGATCATTGATGAACTGGCGGATATTATGATGACCTCCCGTTCTGAGATTGAGAACTCCCTGGCCCGTATAGCCCAGTTGTCACGGGCTGTGGGTATTCATACGATTATCGCCACTCAGCGTCCGAGTGTCAATGTCATAACCGGTATTATCAAGGCAAACTATCCCACCCGGATTGCGTTTCAGGTGACTTCCCAGGTGGACTCGCGCACCATTCTCGACGGCAAAGGAGCGGAAAAACTCTTAGGCAGTGGTGACATGCTGTTCAAACCCCCCGGCGCTTCTCAGCTGGAAAGAAACCAAAGTCCGCTGGTCGAGGATGATGAGATTGACGCTGTTGTCGAACATGTTTCCTGCCAGCAGGAGCAGCAGTTTATCGAGGATGTATTTAAATCCACCGGCGACTCCGAGGGTGATGGGGAGTTTGGGGGCGATCTTTCGGACGAGGATGAAAAACTGGTTGAACGTGCGATTGAAATTATTTTACAGGATCGTCGGGCTTCCACCAGTTATGTGCAGCGGTGCTTGCGAATAGGTTACAATCGCGCCGCTCTGATTATGGAAATTCTCGAACAGCGAGGAGTGGTAGGCCCCCAGGTCGGCAGCGCTTCACGCGAAATCCTCATTTCCAAGGAGGATGACGACCAGGATTCCGAGGAATTGGTTGAGGATGACGGCGAGGAAGATTTTTCCGCTGACTATGATGACGAAGAATCAACTGAAGAGGTCGATTATGAAAAATAAGCAAAAGCGTTCAGATGAAAACGCCAGCCAGCCATCTCTGCCGCTAAGCTGGGGGGCGCAAACCCGGGACCGTGACCTTTTCAGCTCTAAAGAAGAAAACGGAGCCGAGCAAGCCGCCGACTCAAAAAAGAGTAGTGAATCGGCTTCCCGCGTTAGCAAAACCAGCGAGCAATCAGATGATGAGGGTTATTCTGTCACTCATGCCGGGAATGAAAAATCCGCTAAGCCGCGCCGATATGTGTCGCTTTCGGACCGGCCGCCGCAGCGGTATTCCGCGGCCGGCAATGAGAATCCGTCGAGTCGCACAGAAACTGCTTCATTTGCTGATGAAAATCAGTCGGAGAGCAAGGAAGACGCACAATCTTCGACAGAAAAAGAAGACGGCACGAACACATGGGAGCACTCCCGTTTTCCCCGTCAGGAATCGAGGGAGAGCGACTATGAAGATATAAGCGAGTCTTCGAATAGTTACTCAGCCGTGGAAGTTCCTGAATTCGATACCAGCCTCGGCTCGGCAATGGCGAACGCTAGAGAAAGTTACGGGCTGGATGTTGACGAGGTGTCCAGACGCACCAGAATTCCTCGTGACTTTATTGTTAATTTAGAGGCCGATCATTATCATAAACTGCCGCCGCCCGTTTATACTCGTTCTTACATCAACCAGCTAGGGCGGGAATATGGCATTGATCCGGACCCCTGCCTGCGGGCTTATGATGAGCAGCGGGAGAAGTCTTCCAGCGCTTCCCCCCGGAAGTCGATGGTGCTGGTGCTTGGGGGAGAAGGAGAAGAGAGTTCCACAGTCGGGTATGCTCCATCTGTCACAGACCAATATCTGGACGCTGGAAACGCCTGGTTCAACAATCTGCCGCGGATGGCGGTAATGATCGCCACTGTTCTGCTTTTGGTTTTGGTGCTTAGCGCCGTGGTGGTGCAGCAGTATCGTAATTATCGTATGAGACAGCCGGAAGCGGATCTGTCTCCTCCGCCGGAGGAGGTTGAACAGGTGGAGGAAAGAATGGAAGATATCGAAGAGTTAGTACCGCCCAGGCAGCTGCCGCTGCGCGAGCTGGAAATTCCACGGGAATGATCGATGACTGCGTTTTCGCAGTCGTTCCATGGGATGACAGGAACTCCTGACCTTGTCTCGACCCCGTCCGGAAAGGTGTCGCGTGAGACCTTTCCGGACGAGGTCTGTCCAGGGTTTCCCATAACTCTTTTTCCCGAGTTATTGGGATGACGGGGTGACAGTTTCAGGTTACAGCGGCTGAGCGGGCTGTAAAAAACAGACAGGTTAAATATATTAAAGACTGCCTTTTCAGACATAATAAAAGAAAGAAGGTACATGCATAAATATCGAACTCATAATTGCGGTGAAATGCGTCGAGAAAATGTCGGCGAGGAAGTGCGTTTGTCCGGCTGGGTGCATCGGGTAAGGGACCATGGCGGCATCATATTTGTGGATCTGCGCGATGGTTACGGAATTACCCAGGTGGTAATCGATCCGGAACGGGAATTTCATGAAAATCTTGAGCACTGGCGCTTGGAATCAGTCTTGTGCTTCACCGGCAAGGTGGTCAGTCGCTCACCGGAAACCGTCAATCCAAAACTGGCGACTGGCGAAATTGAGCTGGAAGCCTGGGAAATGCAGGTGCTTAATGACTGTCAGGTTCTTCCTTTCTCGGTGGCGGTGGAAGATGAGTGTGACGAAAACTTGCGCCTGCAATATCGTTTCCTCGACCTGCGGCGTTCCGGCATGCACCAGCGGGTGCTGCTGCGGTCAAAGGTGATTCGCAGTGTCCGCAGAATTCTGGAAGACGACCTGGGGTTCACTGAATTTCAAACCCCTATTCTGGCCAACAGTTCGCCGGAAGGGGCACGCGATTACCTCGTGCCCAGCCGTCTGCATCCGGGTAAATTTTATGCCTTACCACAGGCTCCGCAGATATTCAAACAACTTTTAATGGTGTCCGGTTTTGATCGATATTTTCAGATTGCTCCCTGTTTTCGGGATGAAGACGCGCGGGCTGACCGGTCTCCAGGGGAGTTTTACCAGATTGACCTGGAGATGGCTTTCGCTTCCCAGGAAGATGTGTTTTCGGCGGTCGAGTATTTGTTCACCACTTTATTTCCTGAATTCACCGAGAAAAACATTTCAAAAGCGCCTTTTCAAAGAATAACCTATCATGACGCGATGCTTAGATACGGGACTGACAAGCCGGATCTGCGCATACCCATTGAAATTCAGGATGTATCGGAATTGTTCGCCGATTCCGATTTCAACGCCTTCAGGCAGGTGGTTGAAAAAGGCGGCGTGGTTCGCGCGATACCAGTGAAGGGCATTGCTGATCGGCCGCGAAGCTTCTTTGATAATCTGATCGAATTCACTCGTCAACACGGCGGCAAGGGACTGGCCTATCTGATCTGGAACCAGGAGGGAGTCAAAAGCCCGATCGCCAAGTTCTTCACCGAAAATACTTTGGAGGAATTGCGGTGTCGCGGCGATCTGCAGGCGGGAGATGTAATGTTTTTTGTCGCTGACCAGGAGCATCGGGCCGCCGCTTTGGCGGGCGAGGTGCGGCGCCATTTGGGAGAAATTCTGGATCTGTGCGACACTCAGCGCTTTGATTTCTGCTGGATCGTTGATTATCCCATGTTCGAATTGAACCACCAGACAGGCGAAATAGAATTCAGCCACAACCCTTTCTCGCTGCCGCAAGGCGGCATGGAAGCCTTGAATCAGGACGATCCTCTGCAGGTTAAAGGGTTTCAGTACGACCTGGTGTGTAACGGAGTTGAGCTTTCCAGCGGCGCTGTTCGTAATCATCGGCCGGACATTATGTTCAAAGCCTTTTCCATTGCCGGTTACGAGCAGCAGGAAGTGGAAGAAAAATTCGGGGGGCTGCTGCGGGCTTTTCGTTTCGGCGCCCCGCCGCACGGCGGCATTGCGCCGGGACTGGAGCGGATAGTTATGCTCTTGGCTGAATGCCGCAACATTCGGGAAGTGACCGCCTTCCCTCTTAATCAGAATGCCGAGGACCGGCTCCTCGGCGCCCCAAGCACGGTTTCCGAGAAACAGCTTAAAGAGCTGCATCTGAAATTGAATTTGCCCAAAAAAGGCAAAGAGCAAAAAGCCAGGAAAGAAGCGCAATGAAAAAGTACACCTTCATCCCATAAATATCACCTTCTCCAGAGTGCCGCCAGCAGAAAGCAACCGGCGGCCAGAACTATGATCATCGGGCCGCTGGGGAATTCCCACATATAGCTTAGCGCCAGTCCGACGCTGGTGAACAGAGCGCAGAGCGCAATCGCCATAAGCATCATTCGGGAAAGACGATTAGTGAAAAGCCCGGCCACCGCCGCTGGCAGGGTGAGCAGAGCTATGACCATGACAATCCCCACCAGCTGCACCAGCAGCACAATGGTCAGGGCGGTCAAACACAGCAGGAGCATGTAGTATGCCCCGACTCTGACCCCGCGCAAACGGGCGAATTCGGCATCAAAACAGACCGCCAGGAAGCGGTTGTAGAAAATAACCGCCAGAACCACTATCCCCACATCCAAACCCGCGATCAGATATAAGTCCCGTCGGTCAATCAGCAGGATATCGCCGAATAAGTAACTCATGGGATCCACATAGGCGCTGGTGCGGGCCAGAAAGAGAGCGCCTATCGCCATGCCGGCGGCCCAAATAGCGCCGATAACCGTGTCCTCCCGCTGATGGGCGTAGAGGGTGATCAGGCCGATAATGATCGCTGCCGCCAGAGCGCTGACGGCGGCGCCGTGAATCGGTTCCAGCCATTGCCAGCCGATCTCATGCCGTAAATAGAGCGCTCCGCCGATACCACCGAGAACACAATGGGCGATCGCTCCGGCAATATAGGTTATGCGCCGGGTGACCACGAACGAGCCTATTATCCCGAAAGCCACACTGGCCAGCAGGCCGGCAATTAGAGCGTAACGCAAAATGGCTATCCGAGGATCGGCCAGGGCTTGAAAAAAATCAATCATCAGTCGCTTTCAATTTTTCGGTCATGTCGCACCACCCGCGCCGCCGGTTCTTCGCCGGGTTCGGCTCCGCTGTGCCCGGCGAGCAGGGAAGTCGGGTGAATTTCAATTGAACGGTTCACACATACCACCTCTTCCACCAGTTCAGAAACG
>PUNB01000012.1 GCA_003552565.1 Lentisphaerota bacterium | reverse complement strand
TGGCGGGTCTCAACCGTCAGGTCAACGCCGTTGTAAAGCCAGCCGGCTCTATAATAACCCGTGTCCAGACCTCGGACTTGATGCCCTCTCTTTGCCAGCAGGGGGGCAGTAAGACAACCTAAATAACCGTCGGAACCGGTGACCAGTATTCTCATATTATGTATTTTCCCTTATTTGACAGCTACAAAAAACACGAAAAGGCACAAAAATCTCAACCGCGGAATACACAGATTTAACGCAGAAAAAACAAAAAAATACTTTTCGCATATTCGGCGTATTCTGTGGTTTAAAAATCGGTTGACGAGAACGGCGCCGAGAACGGATTACGAGTCTCATAATCGTTCACCTTTCTCGTCGCCGATCTCGTTCACCGCTGTTTCTATTCTGGGGTATCCAGCGTACCGCACCGGGGTCGGGCTTATGTGAGACCAAAGTTTCCACATTATGACTAGCGACTTGCGACCCGCGACTTTCCCGCTTTTCCTCCTCATCCTTCAAGTTTCCGCCCTCCGATCTCCGGCCTTCGTCCTGTAGTCCCGTAGTCCCGTAGTCCTGTAGTCCTGTAGTCCCGCAATCCATCCGTGTTTTTTACTCCCGCCATATTTTCCAAGGCGCCTGGCCTTCCCGCCACAATCGCTCAAGGTACGTTTTATCACGCAAAGTATCCACCGGCTGCCAAAAACCATGGTGTCGGTAGGCGGCAAGCCTTTTTTCTTCCGACAGGCGGTTTAATGGCTGCTTCTCGAAGGATATATGATCACCTTCAATATAATCCATAACCTCCGGTTCCAGAACAAAAAAACCGCCGTTAATATAGCCGCCGTCATCAGTTTTTTCCGAAAAATCAGTGACTATATTTTCTCCGGCATGCAAAGTAATGACCCCGAATCTGCCTGGCGGTTTGACCGCCGTCAGAGTGGCAATTGTATTCTGTTGTCGATGAAAATTGATTAACTCGCTAATGTCAACATTGCTTACCCCGTCCCCGTAAGTCAGGCAGAATGTTTCCGAATCCAGGTATTCACGGGCGCGTTTCAGCCGTCCTCCGGTCATGGTTTCTTCCCCGGTGTCAACCAAGGTGACATTCCACGGCTCAACCTCTCCGTCATGCATTTGCATCTGATTGTTACGCAAGTCAAAGCTTACATTCGACTTGTGCAGACAATAATTGTAAAAATAATCTTTAATCAGATGTCCTTTGTAGCCGCAGCAGACAATAAACTCGGTTATATTGTGAGCGGCGTAAATTTTCATGATATGCCAAAGAATCGGCTGGCCGCCGATTTCAACCATGGGTTTTGGTTTCAAGGCTGTCTCTTCACTCAAGCGGGTTCCGAGACCGCCCGCCAGAATTACTGCTTTCATGTCATTGATTCCTTTTGGTCTTTTTTACAATAAACAGACAAGCCCGAGCGCCGGCGCGATGCGCCTGATACCCCGAGCAGAAACTCTTATGGGACAAAATTTCTTCAGGTGACTAAGCTATAGCGGCTTAAATGAGGACAGATCTAAGTGTACGAGTACGTGTACGAGTACGGGAAATGCGGCATCGTTATACGGTTTCGTACTCGTACACGCAAATCTTTCGTATCCAGCCTGCTACCCCGAGGGAGAGACTTAGAGGGGGTTACATGGCCGATTAAGGCGAAAGATCAGGGCAAAAGATTAAGGGGCGCACCCGTCTTTTCCTAATCTTTCCTCTTAATCTTTCGCCCTAATCCATAAAAATGTCAAGTCTCATACAAGCCCCGTCACCGGCGCGATGCGCCGGATACCCTGAGGGAGAGACTTGTTGCGGCATATGAAACCTTGTCTCGCACCTTGTCCAGGTTTTTTTGACTTTGGAATTAGGTTCGGGACAAGGTTAACAATGCGAAGTCTCACATAAGGTTAAACCAACACGAATTCTGAACATCAACTCTTTTCGCACGGGGTCAAGCCAAGCAAGAAAAAGATAAATTTATATTGGTGATTTATTATGGACATGAGGTCAGCTCCTAGAGGCTGAGAACTTGTTGTTCCAGATTTTTTTTATTTCTTCTTTTATCTCCATCAACTTAATAATTGAATGAATATTTTTACGTCTGTAAAAAGGTTCGATTTTTCTTTTCTTCAAGTCGGGCTTTATACCGTTTTCCCGGCAGAGTTTAACGGCTTCTTTTTTCCAGCGTCCCTTGTCTACGGCGGTGCAGTAATACGAGATCGGATATCTGGTTTCCGCGGAAACGGAACAGAGCTTATCCTTCATATTATTGCTGCGCTCGGTGCCGGATATCTCGAAGTCCCAGGGCGAGTCTTTGGGGCGGGCCAGTCTTTTAATATAATCAACATCCCATATCGCCGCCTGCAAGGAGACTCGGTAATCGGAGCCGCGGTTTATTTCGCCGATGTCAATATCCCGCAGTCGTTTTATTATGCGGTCCGGGCCGGGGACGGGATAAAGCCTGAGATAACTGATTTCTTCGTCGCGCATGAAATCCAGAGCTTGACGGATAAAACTTTCGTCCGGTGTTTCAAGAAGGAGATAATCCTCCATGAAAATAAGCGCGTATTTCGTTTTCAATGCGTTGACAGCGTTTAAAAAACGAGTGCCCCAGGGGGCGTGACCGACATTGACAACGGTAAGCCCGGGATAATCCCAGTTTTTATGGTTGGTCATTAAATAAAGCGGCCAGGGACAATCGGGCCAATGTTTTTTTATAAAGAAAAAAAACTGCGGCCATATATCCGCGTATTCATCACACGAGCAGATCAGAATTGACAAATCGTTTTGCGACACTGTCTTTCCTCCTGTTTAATGTCAGGGCTGTCCTGAAATCATTCAACGAGTCTGATAATCGTTTACCATGTTTTTTAAGACTTTCTGCGGGATCCCTTACAACCTCGGGGTGTCCGGTACCCCCCGCGCCTGGAGCGGGCTTATCCGACAGCCATAAAAAACCTAATATAAAAATAATTCATAATTAACATCACGCAAATTTAATTGGACAGCTTTAAAAGTTCAGTTCAGATAAATGAGTTGAGACAATATGGTTTATTCGTTAGTGCGGGCGACCGGAATTCGACCTTCAGAGAATACGCTTAGAGAGGCTTTTCGCGCTTATCCCTGGCTGCTCGATATCGATGTCGCCACAATGATGCGTTCCGGTTACGGGATTGTGGCCGAAAGATTGCCTTTGGAGCGGGGGCAGGAGCTGGGAAGGGTGTTGACCCGTCATGGTGTGCCGAACAAGGTGGTGGCGGGGAGAACGGAATCAGGTGATAACGCCCCATACGAAAAGGTATAACGCTTGCTGCTGGGGACAAGGTTGAACCCAGGAACAAGCGTGCCCCCTTTTGGCGGAGGATCTAACTGTTTCCGCAGCTCCGGATTAAATTACTTATATCCTCAATCTGGCTGTCGCTCATGGCGGTTCCCGAAGGCAGGCACAGACCGAGGGCAAAAAGTTCTTCGCTGACACCTCCTCCACGCACCCGGCAATGACGAAAAACGGGCTGCAGGTGCATGGGTTTCCACAAGGGCCGGGATTCAATGTTTTCCTGCTCCAGGCGTTCAATGATCTCGAGGGGAGCGGCACCGAATTTTTCAGGATCAATCAGGATAACGGTCAGCCAGCGGTTCGCCTGGTTGTAATCAGCCTCCGGCATGAAAGAAATGCCGGGGACATCCGCCAAATACTCTTGATAGAGACCGCAAATTTCACGTTTTCGCTCAACTCTTTGCTGAAGCACCCTTAATTGGCCGCGTCCGAGAGCGGCGAGGAGATTGCTCATGCGGTAGTTATAGCCGATTTCCCGGTGTTCGTACCAGGGGACGGCTTCCCGTGCTTGCTGAGAGAGTTTGCGGGCATGCTCGATCAGTTCCCGGTTGTCGCTGGCCAGCATGCCGCCGCCGCTGGTGGTGATGATTTTATTGCCGTTAAACGAATAGATGGCGCAGGCTCCGCCGCGGCCGGCGGCGTGCCTCTCTCCGTGGTGGTCATAATATTGGGCGCCCAGAGATTCAGCACTGTCGATGATCAACGGTGTCTGATGCCGTTGACAGATTTCTTGCAGTGCAGGGACGTTGCAGCATTGGCCGTAAAGGTCGGTCGCCGCCACGGCCAAGACAGCAAGACCGTGGTTTCGGCACCAGTGCAATTCCTCATCCAGAAGCAGCGGATCCATATTCCAGGTTTCCCGGTCACTGTCAATGAAATGCAGGTCGCAATCCAGAAAACGGGCCGGGCTGACACTGCCGATGAAAGTAAGCGTGGAGGCCACTACCACCGGCCGTTCCTTTTTTTTCTTTGACAAGGTAATCTTAAATTGGTCATACAAATGGCGCAAAGCCAAGTGCATGGCGGCGGTGCCGCTGTTCAACGCCAGGCAGTGGGGGAATCCGGTAAGGGCGGAAAATTCTTCTTCCAGACGTTCGACCATGGGGCCGAGCGGAGCCAGATAATTGCTGGTGAAAGCTTCTTCCACAAAAAATTGTTCCCATTCACCTACATGTGGGGGGGAGAGATGAATTCTGGATGTGGGCATAAGCGGCCTATGGGGTAATTGTTTTAACAATTCAGAGTAAAGATCATTTGCGTCTGCAAAAACATGCCTTAATGTAATACCGCGCCAAGGGAAAAAAAGCACAATACTTGTTGTCGAAATTTCAAAATAAATTTTTATGTTATTTTGTCAGCAAGGAAAAAATATAAATCGGATCTATTGGTGAAAACTTGTTTGGGGCTCAGTAAATTCAATGGCATATTTTGGGTGTTTCATAGCGGGGCATTTGACAAATGCAATTTTTTCCGCTATTTTTATGTCGGAACGATTATTAAGTTCTTTAGAACGATTATTAAGTTCTTTAGTAATTCAGCCCTGTTCCTAAAGCCTGAATTTACGAAAGGCCGTAATCAGGTTTAATAACGTAGACAAGAAGTCAACTCAAAAAAGGAATTTAATCATGAAAACAACAAACACATTGCAGTTCTTGTTACCGTTTGTCGCGCTATTCGCTTTTCTGTTTTTAATAACCGGAGAGACGCGAGCTCAGCCTGAAGGTCTGGGGGAAAACAGCTCTGCCGCGTTTGAGTACCTGGCCGCGGAGGACGAGGATGGGCTTCAAGAGTTTTTGGCCGGTCTGACCGAGGATGAACGGGTGGAGGCGGTCGCCGAACTGGCGGAAAGCCTGAGCCCCGGCCAGGCAAGGAAGCATTTTCCAGTCTTATTCAAGGTGCTTACTTTCATTCAGCCGACCAACGGCATGGCCGCCCTGGAAACGGCTGTCCGCTCCAGCGGCGGAAAGCAGGCTGTAATCACAGGCGCCTTGGAGGGGATGATCATCGGCGCGATTGAACACCCTGATGTAGACACCGAAGAAGACCGCATTTCCGCTATGGTTCGTACCGGGGAGGCGGCTGCAGCCTTGGTGGTTGGCATTGCCGAGGAGACGGATGATATTGATGCTGCCAGTGTGGCTTTCGCCGTAATGACAGGCGGCATGGCGGCGGTGGAATCGAGGGATCACCCGGCGGATCGAGCGCGCGCCTTGGCGGAAGCCATGAGCAACGCCGGAGTGGGAGCGGCTTTGGAGCCGAACAAACCGGGGGTTGCCCGTGCGATGATGCTGGCTCTGGCGAAAATCCAGGATATTGAAGTGAGACGAGGCGCTGTCGCCGGAGTGCGAACTGGAGGCGAAGCGGCGGGCGGCGCGCCGGCGGCGAGAATGATGGCGTCGGTGGCGCAACGCCTGGACCGAGTGGAACCAGTTGGGCCTACGCCTATAGCTCCGGAACTGCCGGAAGTGCCGGATGTGGATCCAGATGAAGTTTCGCCATTTTAACCGAAAGCCCTAAATCACTATATATTTAAGGAGTATTAAAGATGCAGACCGCAAACGTAAAAATTTCTTTGGTAAAGCATGCTTTTATTTTTGTTCTAACGGCGGCTTTTTTATCTGGGCTGGGGAGACCGGCCGAGGCTGCGGAATTGAGGATTAGCGAGGAGCCGGTAAGTCCGGCGGTTGATTACAACATACTGCTGTTCGAAAATCTTCGTTTGTCAACTTCAGCGATTGTGGGGTTGACTTATGATGACAACATCAACCGTTCCAGGGATAACGCCGAGACGGGAGTCTATACGACTCCACGCCTGCGTTTAGGCTTGGATTGGCCTTTGACTCCTAATATCCATTTAGGCACCAGTACCAGTTTCGGGTATCGATATTATTTGTCAGGAGACGGCAAGGATCGCTTCCTGGTCAGTTTCATTGATGATTTAGCTACCAGTCTGAAAGCGGATATCCACGTCGGCGAGGGAACCTTGCGCCTGAGTAACCGGTATTCCCGCCGTGCGGACGATCTTGAACTCGGAGTCACCGGTGCCCGGGACTATGTTCTCAGCCGCAACACCATCGGCGCTCGTTACAGTGTGCCTTTGGCTCCTGTTTGGTCGGGTAATGTTTCGGTTTCGCGTCGTGACACCTGGACTGACACAAGCGAGTTTGAGTACCATGACAACGTTCGGCATTTGGTCAGCCTCAATGTGTTGTGGCGGATGAATCCGGATTTCCAGTTTGGTCCGTATGTCTCCTACGAAGATGTGGACTACACCAGTTCAAGCGGGGCGGCGGCCGCGCCTAATAATGATCGCGAGACCTGGGAAGGCGGGGTTAATTTCCTGTATAATTTTCTGCCTCATGCCTCTCTAGAGGGGAATCTAGGCTATCAGAATATGGATATTGATCGCAGTAGGTTTGCTCGCGAGCAGGCTGATGGGATAGCCGGTCGGCTGGCACTGAATTACGCCAGTTCGGAAATCACCGATCATGTATTGAGTGTCCGGCATGATCGCAATCAGGATATCATCAGCCCCTTTGTTAATTATTCCCGAGAAACCACTTATATGTACGCTGTCGCCACGAACCCAATCCGGCGATTGACGTTGCGCGGCGATATATCTTTGGTGGATATCGAAGAGTCCGATTTTGGCGAGGATGCCGAGTTATGGAGATTGGGCGGCGGAGCCAGTTATCGGCTGAGCCCGAAACTGACAGCCCGCATGCGCTATGAGTACTGGGATAAGAATTCTGATATATCCAATCGCCAGTACACTCGTAACAAAGTAAGTGTCTTTATGGAATACGACTTCTGAGCCGGCCGCATGCCGGAGTTACCGCCACGGGGTTTTCTCAGGTTCTTCTGAGAAGCCCCGTCTGTTTGTAAACACGGTTATGAAGCAAGTCGTTTTTTGTGCTTCTCCGGTCTTATTGGTTTTACTGCATCACAGCTGGAACGGTGGCGGTTTGAATGCTTGTGGAATATCTTTCCTTTGTACTCCAAAGGCAGCTAGATCCCATGCGAAAAGGGTTCGGAAACGAGATTAAGGCGAAAGATTAGGGCAAAAGATTAAGGGGCGCACCCTTTTTCCCCTAATCTTTCTTCATAATCTTTCGCCTTAATCCAATTGGTCGTGGGGCGCACAGCCACTTGCGAGCTTTTGAGCTTTATAAACCCTTTCCGCACAGGGTCTAGTTACTCGCCAATGCGATTTTAGAAAATAACAGTCTTTTCTCCTTCATGAAAAGAGGAACTAAAGTGATTTTGCTGGGTCATAAGCCGAGCAGATAGCCTTGTCAGATTTTTAAATTAAGTTGCAGGTTTATCCGGGAACAGTAAAATAAAAACAGGAAAAGCGGAATAATGAATAAATACATCTGTCGTTTATTGGGTTTGTTGACTGCAATTGCTTTTGTGTGCGTACTATCTCAGTTGACATCGGCGCGGGCTTCGGATGAGGATACCAATGAGCCGGCGGAGGGCGAGAATGCGGAAAGCGTCTTAGAAGAGCTTGAAGCTGATGATTTGCCGAGTGATTTTACCGAGGTGGGTACTGGCGCCGCGAGAGCTTATGATGTTACAAGCGCTCCTTTGATTCCCGGAGACCGGGTGCGGGTGATCATGCGCGAAGACCCGGAGGTGGAGTACGCCGGGGAGATTTCGGCCGCCGGGACAATTCCCATTCCGTATTTGGGTGAGTTTTCCATCGCTGGATACACGCCTAAAGACGCCGCGGAGGCGCTGAGAGAGGAATTGACTGAGGATCTTTACAATCAGGCGACAGTGAATGTGACTTTGATAGAGAAAGGGCTTGGCAGGGTGTATGTGTATGGTGCGGTGCGTGAGCCGGGTATGGTGCAGATACCGGATGTCGGCGGCATGACGGTGCTGCAGCTGATAACTCAGATTGGCGGTTTGTCCCGCTGGGCTGATCCGGATGGCGCTTTTCTTTTACGGCGTACGCATCCTGAAGAGCCGCATCAAAGGATTGAATTGGAGCTGGGAGAACTTTTTGGAGCCGATGTGCCGGATACGGAGAAAGACGTGTTGCTTCAGCCTAATGATATCGTATGTATTCCGGGAGTGACGGGCGGACTCTTTGATTTTCTCAGTGTGGAAGATGCCGAGGTGTATGTGGTTGGAGAGGTCAATGCCCAGGAGACCATGGTTTATTTCGCTCCCGGTGAAAGGCGGACTCTTTTGAGAGCGATCCTGAAAGCCGGCGGTTTAAGCCGATACGCCCGCGGCAGTCAGGTTCGAGTGGTGCGCTTTACTGAAGGAGAAGGGCGGGAGGAGTTCACCGTTGATGTGGCGGCGATTATTGAAGACGGGGAGCTTGACCGCGACATGGAATTGAAACAGGGCGATATGGTGATCGTGCCTCAACGGCGAGTTACTTTCTGAACTTTTTGACGTTTTTATTAGCAGTAATACTTGAATTATTTAATTTCGCATAGGTGGCATATATGACGGACAGCAATTTTAAACGCGAACACGCTCAGAATAATTCTGTGGGGTCAGAGTCGGAAGAACATAATGTCGGCG
>PUNB01000269.1 GCA_003552565.1 Lentisphaerota bacterium | reverse complement strand
GACTTCGTGGTTTCAGGTGTCAGGCCGGACGTTAACCTTGTCCCGAACCTAATTCTAAAGTCAAAAAACACTGGACAAGGTGCGAGACAAGGTGCGAGACAATGTTTCATATGCCGCAACAAGTCTCTCCCCGGGGTATCAGGCGCACCGCGCCTGAGGCCGGGCTTATGTGAGACTTAGTCTTCTATAGCCACAAAAAACACACAAAACCCACAAAAAAACCAATGAGCAAACAACAAACCACAGCCGCAGTCGGCATGAGTGGCGGAATCGACTCCTCGACAGCCGCCATGCTGCTGCGTCGGCAAGGATATAATGTCATCGGCCTGACCATGCGAATATGGAACGACGACATCCCGGTTGAACAAAGCAAAAGCAACGCCTGCTTCGGGCCTGGGGAACAAGAGGACATTGAGTCCGCACGCCGGACAGCCGAACGCATAGGCATCCCCCATTACACCATTGATCTGCGCCGGGAATACCATGACTCAGTGCTCTCCTGGTTTCGCCAATGCTATCTTGACGGAGAAACACCCAACCCGTGCGCCGTCTGCAATCCGGTTGTCAAATTCGGATCCCTGGTGGACAAAGCGCTGGAACAGGGAATTGAGTTCGACTTTTTCGCCACCGGCCATTACGCTCGCAAGCTTGACCCGCAACCTGAAAGCAGCCACTACAGATTGTTCAAAGGAGTTGATCCCGACAAGGATCAGTCTTATTTCCTGGCTCGTCTGAGCCAGGAACATCTGGCGCGCTCACTATTCCCCTTGGGCGAACTGACTAAATATCAAATTCGCGCCATGGCGACTGAGCTGGGACTAGGGGAACTGAATAAAAAACAGGAAAGTCAGGACTTTTTCGAAGGCGATGATCCGTCGGTGTTATTCCCCGATGCGGCCGTCTCTCCCGGCCCCATTGTCGACCAGCAAGGCAACCGTCTCGGAACTCACCGCGGCATTATTCATTACACCATAGGCCAGCGCGAAGGACTGGGGATCGCCACTGGGAAAAGGATGTACGTGCGAGAAATCAACGCCGAGACCAACACCATTGTGGCGGCGGAAAAAGATGGACTGACAGTCGATTCCTGCAAAGTCTCGAATATATCCTGGATCTCCGGCCGACCTCCGGTGGAGAACAGCGAACTTACCGTGCGTCTGCGCTATCGCCACCCCGGCGTTGCCGCCCGTTTTAGCCCTTTGAGCAACCATGAATGTTCACTGGAATTCGCGGAGCCTCAATTCGCCGTGACCCCCGGACAGCTGGCAGCTTTTTACAACGGAATGGAAGTGCTTGGAGGCGGCTGGATAAGTAAAGAAACTTAATGGAAATCAGAGCGGTGATCGCTAAATAGCTAGAGGGTATGCGAAAAGGTGTTTACGGACTCTACACGCACAAAACAATAAAACTTTATCTTGTCCGCCTCAGGCGGATCCAGGGTTTCACAAAACTCTTTTTCCCTAAGTCCGAATGCCGGCCTGATACCTCTTTTCAGAACTCACTTATGTGAGACTTAGTCTTTTTATAGCCACAAAAAACACAAAAAGGCACAAAAAATATGGGGCAGCCGCAGCCGGCCTGACCACTTGGCCGTAAATCTTATTTTACATCGCTGTCACTATGGAATTTTTGAAAGTGTGTCATTTCACATCGCTATCACTATGGAATTTTTGAAAGTGTGTCAGCGGGAAACAAGCGTGCAGTGGTATTGCAATTGGCGGCCGCCGGACAAGAAATAATCGCCGCCGCCAGGCTGTGGAAGTTCGGAGGAAACCAAAGCCCAGCCAAAACTTTCAGACATCTTCTCCACTAAGGCAAGGAGATTCTCCTCTTCCAGCCACATAGTGAATTCAACAGAGTCTTCTCCTTCGTCGACATGGATAGCGCAGCGAACGCCATCCGGAAGTGCTTCAAGTATTTTTTGCTTACTTTTGCTCGGGTCATCCACCACCCAGACATGCCGAACGCTGCTCGGCAGCATGGGGTACATCCCGGAGGGGGTGTCCGATCCTTCTGCGCTACCGTCACCCAAGCCCACCAGGATATCTCCTCGACCGCCATGTCGGAAATTATGGGGCGGCGAATCAAAGGCCCAAGGTCCCGGCAGAGGTTTCAGACGGTTGCCGCGCTTCAGTAAAACCACAGTTCCGCCGGAAAGATTGGTCAATTCCAGAATATCTTCGACATCCTCTGTCGCGGTTGTTTCCGGCTCCGGCTCCGCCTCCGCCACCTCTTCGGCAGCACGCCACTGACTGTACATGCCAAACAACCCAACGGCTATCAGCAACACAGCCGCCGCTCTGGAAAGATAAAAAATAAAATCCCCCAGAATGATTCGGCGACGACACCGCCGGACAATTTTCCGGCTCAAGTCCGGCGGAGCCACCGCGTTGGCGGCCTGCACTGCCCGATCAATACGCTCATAATCGGAGATGATCCTCTGACAACGCTGACAGTGCTCCAGGTGTTCTTTTACATCCTGATCCTGATCCCCATCGTGCCAGGCGCTGAGGCGCTCCGCACTGGGACAGCAGCCATTTGCCAAATGAGTATTGTCGTTCATAATCATACCTGCAATCTTTTACGAAGTTCTTCCCGAGCCCGGGCTATACGCGACTTTATCGTCCCCAGTTTACAGCCGAGTATACGAGCAATTTCCTCATAACTCAACTGCTCAAAGTTGCGCAGCAACAGTGCTTCCCGATATAATTCCGGCAACTCCTGCATTTGCCGGTAAACATCATTCTGCAGCTCATTCAGTTCGGCCTCCGCATCCGGAGAAATAGCTTCATCCGGAAGCTTCATTTCCAGACTTGGCGAAGAAGAATCCGCAGATGTCGGGGCCTGCATACTGATATTTTTCTGGGCTCCCCTCGACTTGTTCCAACGGTATTTATTGCGGGCCAGATTTACAATTATGCGATACATCCACGTGGAGAACTCTGAATCACCGCGGAAACTGGGCAGCGCTTTATAAATCCGCACAAAACCGTCCTGCGCCACTTCCTCGGCATCTTCTTTGCCGCCCAATACTCCGTAAGCAATCTGGTATGCTTTACCGGAATACCGCTCAACCAAAATATCGAACAATTCACGCTCACCGGCATTGAACCGTTCTACAATCTCGGTATCACTTAAGTTTTCTCCTTTTTTGGACATGATAATCGATACCTGGTTCCCTCAAATTCATCCGAGTTCGGGATTGACTTCTCAGCAGGCGTTAATGATACCGGCGAAGTCATCCGCCTTCAGGCTGGCGCCGCCAACCAAAGCTCCGTCAATATCCGGTTTGGCCATCAGTTCAGCCGCGTTTCCAGGCTTTACGCTGCCGCCGTACAGGATCGGCACCGCCTCAGCGACGGCTTCCGAGAAAAGCTTCGACAGCAGTTTACGAATAAAATCATGCATTGCCTGGGCCTGCTCCGGAGTGGCCGTCAGACCGGTGCCGATGGCCCACACAGGCTCATAAGCGATCACCAGCGACTTCATGTCCTCCTCAGTCAAACCCTGCAAACCGCCTTTAAGCTGGCGTTCCACAATTTCTTCCGTCTTATCTGCTTCCCGCTGCTCCTTGGTTTCACCGACACACATAATCGGTTCAAAACCGGCTTTCAACACCGCCTTGACCCGTTGATTGACCGTATCATCGGTTTCTCCGAAATACTGTCGCCGTTCGCTGTGACCGATAATCACACTGGAAACCGGAATTTCCGCCAGCATCGAAGCGGAAATCTCGCCAGTGTAGGCACCGCTTTCTTCCCAGTGCATGTTCTGAGCCCCCACTTTGACAGCACTGCCCGCGGCCGCCGAAGCCGCAGCTTGAAGTGAAGTGAAGGGAGGACATACCGCGACCTCGACATTTTTACTGAAATCAGCTTTCCCTTTTAACTCAGCGATGAAATCCCTAGCCTCCGCCGAGTTCTTGTTCATTTTCCAATTTCCGGCAATAATCATTCTTCTAGACATAACGAAATTAACCTTTCTTTGTTATAGTTTTACATATCAACCAAAATCGATATCCTGAATTGCAAACCTGGTCTAGAACCTTGTCCTGATCGCTATTCAAAACATTTCCCTGGACCTCTTGCTCTCCAAACCCCTGCTAGACCCTCCGCGAAAAGGGGTTTGTGGACCTCACAAGCTCGAAAGTGGCTGTGCGTGCCACGCCCCAATTGGATTAAGGCGAAAGATTATGACGAAAGATTAGGAAAAAACGGGTGCGCCCCTTAATCTTTTGCCCTGATCTTTCGCCTTAATCTCGTTTCCGAACCCGTTTCGCATACCCTCCCGCTAGACAGCACCCGCCCCCGCGGTCATTTATCTTTCAGCTTCGGCTCCAGGTAATCCACCGAACTTTGCAAAGAAGCCAGCTGCGGGTAATCCTCCTCCGGCACTTCCACTCCATACTGCTTCCGCAGTTCCATAACAATATCCAAAAAATCCATCGAATCCAAATCGAGCTGTTCGCGCAAATCCTTTTCAGGCTCCAGTTGGGAACAATCATCGTCCGGCAGCACCTCAGAAATTATATCAATCACCGCTTGTTTGATCTCTTCTCTTGTCATCTCTGTTTCTTACTCCAATATAGATTTTTATGGTTTTTTTACAAGCACCACGGAATTTATCCCCAGCATCCCGAACGAATTGTTTAATATAGTGTTAACTTGAATATTCGGCAAAGTCCTGCCGGCAACCAGACACCCAGGCAGTTTGCACTGCGGATCCGGATGTTCAAGATTAATACTGGGATGGACTGCCTGATCTTCAAATGACGGCAGATTTCCCGCCAGCTCCAGAGCTCCGGCGGCCCCCATTGCATGGCCGATGAAACTTTTGGTGTTGTTAAAGTAAACCTGATGATCTCCACGGGCCTCGCCAAACGCCATATTCAAAGCCTGACATTCACGAATATCCCCCAGCTCCGTGCCGGTGGCGTGAGTGGAAACTAAGTCGATATCCTCTGGGGTCATATCAGCACGCCGCAAAGCTGCTTTGATGCATTCAGTCTGGCGCGCGGCATCGGGAAGAACAAAATCATTGGCATCAGAATTGCATGCGTAGCCGACAATCTCCCCCAGAACAGCGGCTCCGCGGCGAACCGCGTCGTCATATCTTTCCAGCATGAATATCGCCCCGCCCTCTGCGATGACAATGCCGTTGCGCTGCTGGTCAAAAGGCCGGCTGGCTCGCTCCGGTTCAACATGACAGGCCAAGGCATTCTGACTTTGGAAGCCGGCAAATATGCCGAAAGTGTGAATGCTCTCCGAAACTCCTCCAGCCAAAGCGGCGTCCACTTCTCCCAGCATCAGCTGCTGAGCCCCCTGCATGATCCCCAGATTGCCGGCAGCGCAGGCGCCGCCGATAGTGTAATGCGGTCCGGTTATACCGAGGTTGACCGTAACCTGGCCGGCGGGGCTGTTGGCCACCGTGCGGGGATTGTGAAAATGGGACCAGTAACGCAGATCATAATCAAACTGTCGAAGATTGTGGATCTCCGATTCTGTTTCCACGTTGCCATGTTCCGTGATCCCCAAGTAGACTCCGACGCGGGAAAGATCGGCCGAGGGCCACCGCAGACCGCTGTAATTAATCGCTTCATTGGCACAGTAAATGGCGATGGAGCCGGCGCGAGTGCCGTTGCGGGCATCCTTGCGCTTCTGATAGCGGGTCACGTCAAAGTCACAAACACCGGCTAAAGTATCTCCGAAATAACGTATCGAATAAGGACGAACGCCGGAAACACCATTCAGCAGACTGGCGCGGAACTCTTCCAGATTATTACCGTTGGGGGCCGTCAAACCAACCCCTGTAATGGCGATACGAACTGCGGAATGCATAAAAAGGTACGGACTCCTTGAAGAAATTTTTTGTGACTGAGTTCAACTTGAGACGGCAGGCAAAATAATTGCTGCAACGCTCGGTCGCCAATTCATCAGCTCAGCAGATTTTCTATAACGAACGGTTCCGAGAGTTTACTCCCAGCCTGTTCAAGCTGTTCTCGACTGGCCAGCACACAACGACGGCGGCTTTGACTGCCTTCTTTGAAAACTTCAACACCTGTTTCGCGAACCTCTTCGGCCGACACTGTCAGGAGACGCTGGCGACAGCGATAATTGATTTCCGGTGTAAGCCCGCACAGATGTCGGGCGAAAGCTCTTTCGGTGGCGGTTCCCGGCCGCATCGGCTGATGACCGTTTTTGGCGCAGGCTATCCGCGCCCGGTCGACCTTATCTTGATCCAGATCAATTGAGCACATGTAATCATACAAACCATCGCAGGCTTTCAAAGTATTGACAATGTCCGGATCCTGATGGGAAATACACCGCAGCACCCGGCTCGAAGGTTCATAACCGCACGCTGCCCCGTAAGCTCCACCGAGCACCCGGACATTTTCCCACATGTAGTCGAAATTAAGGATATGAGCCAGCAGCTTCAAAGGCACGGCGCCGGGATCGTTCTCCGGCGGCGCCGGCATACAGACTCCGCAATAAGCCACATCGGCCGCATAAGCCAGCCCTTCGAGAGAGTTGTCTTCTTCCAATGCTCCCCAGTAACGTCCTATAGAAGGCGAATCGTCCTTTGATGGAGACATTTCCTTTTCCAGAGAAACGACCCACTCCGCCACTTGCCGCGAGCACTCATCCGCGCCGGTGAAGGAAATTGTCAACCGATTCCGACGGCACAAAAAATCCCGAATCGCCTTCATCCTGTCGACAAGCTCATCCGCTCGTTCATCGAAATTAAGGGTCAAGCTGTTTATCAAGCGAACCTGCGGCAACCCATGCCGAATTTCCGCCAATGCCGAAACCGGAGATAAGGAGCGGGCCGCATGCAGAGCCGCCAGACGATGCCCGTTCGGGAGGATTGAACTTAAACACCTCTCGCGAATCTGTTCAAGCACATCCCGCAGCCGCTGCCGATCACTGAAATCAATGGAAAAAAGCAATTCCCGCACCAACCGCAGAGCCGCCGGCAAGGTTTCGTTCAGACTCTGAAAATCAACAGTGAATTGAACAACCGTTTTTTCCGGATCAGTCACATCAGCGGCAACAAAGTCGTCGGCCCGCAGTTTCGAGGCACAGCCGGTGATTCGCCTGGCGATTGTTTCATAATCCTCTTTTTCCGTCCCCATCTGGGTGAAAAATCCGCAGAACAGAGGCAGCCACGGCCATAGATCCGCGTCCATTCCGGACAAATCAATGCCAAGCTTAAAGTAATTGATCTGATTATTGAAAACCTGATTTTGCAGAAATACCGAATTTCGGGAAGGACAAAACTTCCTTCCAGGCACTTCCCGAGGCCGCGAGGGGATCGCCGATATTGACAGCTGCGGCAGAGAAGCCAGTTCCTCCGGGGTGTTAGCCTTACGCTGTTCTCTCTCCAGATATTCCGCCTGCCGCTTAATCTCCAACAACTGTTCTTTTGTCAAGCTGGATCTGTATTCCTCCAAATGGGCCGCCAGTTGACGGTTCCGCCGAGCCTGCAAATCCACGTCAGGCTCCATAGTCAAAGTTAACCGATGCGGATTTTCAATAATTTTCTCCCGCAAAAGAGAGATTAAAAATTCAGGATTGCCGCGGACCCGCGCCGCCAGATCCTCCAGCACCTTGTCGATTCCGAAATAAGTCAACGGATCAGCATCATAATTCCAGTAAGTATATGCCGCGAACATCAGTTTAAGCGGGTACTGCCGTCCGACTTCCAGGTGGGTGTATTTCAGCTGATGGAAAGCCTCTTCGACACGTTCACGAGAGAATCCCTCCCGAGCGGTTTGCTCCAGCGTTGCCAGGATCAATTCTTCCACTCGCGCGGCTTTATCAGCCGCCGTGCCCCGAAGACCGACATGAAATGTGTTTTCGAACGCTCCGCCATTATAACCGCAGGCGGTTAATCCTTTTCCCAAGTGTGAATCAATCAGTGCTTTATACAGAGGCGCCGAAGCGTTTCCCAACAGAAGCCGGCACAGCAGGTCCATAGCCAGATCTTCCAAGGGCTCCGAACAACCGTCCATAAGCCAGCTGACACTTACCATGGAGTCGGATTCAGGCTTCAGTTTTTCATCGGCGGGATAAAATCGATGTTGACGGCGTGGCTTTTCCCAGCGCGGCTGCCTTGCCACCGAAGTATCGGAAGAACCGCCGGCGGCCTCTCCTCCCTCCCGCAGCCGACGGTCAAGAAATTCCAAATACTCCTCAGTAGGGATATTTCCATAAGCGAAGATTCGGGCGTTGTCCGGATGGTAACAATTATCGTAGAACCCTCGAAACTGCTCATAAGTCAACTCGGGAATGGAAGCCGGATCTCCGCCGGAATCAAAGCCGTAAGGAGTATCTGGAAACAATTCAGAATCAATCATCCGGTGATGGTAAGATTCCGCGTCCGAATAGGCGCCTTTCATCTCACTGTAAACAATCCCCTTGATTATCAGCGGGCTGCCAAACGGGTCATCAGGATTCTCAAAGGCCAGATGGTGCCCCTCCTGCTGCAAGCTCTCAGGAGTTATGCGAGGATGGAGAACAGCATCGCAGTAAACCTCCGCCAGGTTGAAAAAGTCTTCTTTGACATTGCTGGCAAGTGGATAGATAGTCAGGTCAGAATCGGTCATGGCGTTCAGGAAAGTTGCCATGCTCCTTTTCAGCATCTCGACGAAAGGGTCTTTCACTGGATAATTGCGCGATCCGCCGAGAACTGCGTGTTCCAGAATGTGCGCCACTCCCGTGTCATCCGGAGGCGGAGTGCGGAATGAAAAGGCAAGAAGATTTTCCTCATCCTGATTCGCCAAATGCAGGAACCGCGCGCCTGTCTCCTGATGTACGGCTTCAATCGCCAAACTGCGAATTGCGGGCAGCGAGTTAACCCGCTCAATCCAAAAACCGCGCAAACATCTT
>PUNB01000067.1 GCA_003552565.1 Lentisphaerota bacterium | reverse complement strand
GCATGAGGGGGACTATAACCGCGGGTGAAGCCGCGCAGATGATCCAACCCAGAAGCCAGCAGATCAGCCAGTCCCAGCCCAGCAGCCAGCGGGCCGTCAAAGTGACTACCGTCGCTTCAATGATCGCCGGCAGAAATCCCAGACGCAGCGCCACCGTTCCCTGGCTCAGCAGCTTTTCCTTGTCGAGTCCCAGGCCGGCCTTTAAAAGTATTATGAGCAAAGCGAAAAAGCGGATTTCCTCGGAGACCGCCAGAATTTCCTCCGGCAGGAGATCCAACAGATGAGGCCCGAGCAGGATTCCCGCCAGAAGCATTCCGATCAGCTTCGGCAGCCCCAGCCTGCCCGCCGCTTCACCCGCTAAAAAACCGCCGATAGCTATGATCAGGATTCCGTGCAGCATATACTAATGTTTCCGCAGTTTTAGTTGTGCGAACCCTATTCGCATGGGGTCTTGAAAATCTCGGCATTGCAAAAACATTATATTAAACGCTCGCCTCGCTAGAGGCTATGCGAAAAGGTGTTTATGATCTATACACGCACGAATAATAAAACCTAGTCTTGTCCGCCTCAGGCGGATCTAGCACCTTGTCTGATTTTCTTTCGATTCCTCTTTTTTTGGACTAAGTGCGAGACAAGGTGCGAGACAAGGTGAGCACAAAATTAGGCCTCAACCCCTTTCCGCGGAGGCTCTCGCTATACCCCGTCCGGAAAGGTCTCACGCCCATGTTGGGAGCGCCGGCTGGTCTGATCCGGCTTTTTATGCCGTCAGTTACTAGCCTCAGCGCTAATGACTTACGGCATAAAGCCGGAGAAGGCCTGCCGCCGCCCCAACCCGACAGGGCTCCCGCTTTTTTCGGCGATCTTCCGGTTTTGTCATGGTTGGGCCGGGGCGCGGACTGCCGACAGACACGGTGATAATCAACAACAAGGGCTGCCCTACCCCCTCCTCTCGAAAAAATCATCGCTGAATACTCCCGGCAAACCGGCAGGAATTTTTAAATCCCATGCGGAATGATTAATTTTCCTCGGTCGCCTGTTCCTCTGCAACTTTCTTTTTTTCGCCTTCTCCCTCGGCCGGTTCTTCAACCCGCTCCAAACCAATCCAGCCGATGGTGTGCAGGAAAGCAATGAGCACAGCGACCGGACTTATAAAGCGGATAAAAATGCCCCAGACCGAAGCCAGGGTAACCACATGCACAGGAGAATTATGCGAATCGTCATCTCGCAGTCCGGCCAGCAGACTGATTAAATGAACATCCGCGAAATTATGACTTCCATGCCTGATTTCATCGACTGCCCTTTTAACACCCCAGATCCAGCCGACAAATATGGCGATAAACATACCGCCCAAAGGCAGAAGCCAGTTGCTCGCGAGATTATCCAGCAAAGCAAAGAAACTACCCTGAACCTCTCCGAAAACGGACTTGAACCCATGATGCAGCCAGGTGATTCTGCCCCAGTCATTGACACTTATAGCGCAAAGAACCCCAAGCAGAAAAATCACTCCGCCGCAAACCGTGACCGCTTTATGCCTGGACCAGCCGCGTTCATCGACAAAGAAGGCCGTGACCACTTCCAGCAGACTGATTCCAGAAGTGACCGCGGCCACAGATAATAGAACAAAGAACACTGTCGCCCAAAGCGCTCCCATGGGCAGTTCATTGAACACCGCCGGCAGGATAACGAACACCAGTCCCGGGCCTTCTTCCGGAGTGATGCCCATAGCGAAGACAGCAGGAAAAATAGCCAGTCCCGCCATCAGCGCCATTAATACGTCCAGTCCCACTATGCTCAGAGAGGACATAAAAAGGTTCTGCTCTTTCTCCACATAACTGCCGTAAGTGATCATCGCTCCCATTCCCAGGCTCAAAGAGAAAAAAGCCATGCCCAAGGCCAACAACACCCCTTGAGCCGTGAGCTGACTGAAGTCGGGCGTAAGATAGAACCGCACCCCCTCGATCGCCCCGTCAAGTGTGATGCCGCGCAGGATCAGCACCAGAATCAGGAAAAATAGGATGGGCATCAGAACGCGGACACTTTTTTCTATCCCCCCTTTCACCCCTTTGTAAACGATGCCCACACATATAAGCATAAACAGAAAATGCAGAACGATGGCCAGTCCGGGATTATCGGTAAAAGACTCAAAATGTGCCCCTGCCGTTTCCACACCCTCCACGCCGACACCTCCGACTATTGAACTGCCGACAAACCCCAGAGACCAGCCGCCGACCACGCTGTAAAAGGACAGTATCAGAAAACCGGCGAGCACCCCCATGGCGCCGACCACAGTCCAGGAATAGCGAAAGACCAGCCCGCCTATGAGCAAACAGAACACCGCCCATCCCCATTGAGCGAAAGCGAGAAGAAAAACTCCTGAAACCACTAATGCCAACTATGAGATGAGCCAAAGTGGAGGCGACAGGCTTAACCGCCTTAAAAGCGCCCACTGGATTACGCCGTGTGTGTCGTCCCAGGCTGATCTCGCAAAGCATGACCGGTATACCAACAGCAATCACACATAAAAGATAGACCAGCACAAAAGCGCCGCCGCCGTTTTCCCCAGTGATATAAGGGAAGCGCCAAATATTACCCAGGCCGACAGCTGAGCCAGAGGCTGCCAGAATGAAACCAAGTCTGCTCCCCCACTGCTCTCGCGGTATGTTTCCTTTGTTTTCCGCCATGATTCATGTCTCCTAAGGATTATCATACGACTGTTTTTTTTCGTCTTTCTCCTCGGAAGTTTCTTCCTCATTTTCCGTTTGAATCTCCAGTTCTTCATCTTCCCCATCCCCTGATTCCGCCTCGGAAGAATCCGATTCTTCCCACCTATCCGAAGCAGATTCATCATCTGCTTGATCAAGCGGCCGAGAGGAAAAGTCTTTTTCCTGTTCTAATTTTCTTTCATACTCTTCCGCTGATGGGTACTCAGATTCTTCAGAGTCAACATCTGGCGCCGCCTGAGGCTCGGGACGACTGACGGTCACAGTTTTAGGCCTGGAACCGGCAATTGGAGGCTGGCTTTTTCTGACCTGTCTTTTTTCCTTCTTTTCAGCTCTGGAAAGCTTCCTGGAGTTGGCTTGAATACTGCGAATATCAAGATTCACTTTCACCGGCAGCCCCAGTCCCAGACGTCTCTCGGCATCCTCAATCACCCGCTGCTGAATCTGATCCCGCAAGGGCACCAGTTCCACATCCGGGGTCACTTCCAGGTCTATAGCAAAAAGAATTTCGCCGCGCCTCTGAGTCACCGTCACGGAAGAAAGAGATACTTCATCAAATTCATATAAAATCCGCTGAATAAACTGCCTGATGGCGTGCATGGTCACGAACAGATTGCCGGCGCTGCCGGGCACGGTCACACCTTTCAGCTTGCGCTTCCCGAAAAAGACACGCCGCAGAAGTCGAATCAGAATAAGCAAGAGAATAATCAGGGCGGCACCGAGCAGAATCCCATGAACATAATCCGGGGAGACATCAAACGTTTCAGACATCTTCTCAATATATTCATAACATAATTGACAAGCTTTTTTCATTTTTTCACCTCATTTTTTATTTTTTATCGTCATCATTTCCAAAACTTTCATAACGTTCCTCTCCCATTCGGCTCTGAAGCTCCTGGGGTCGGCCTTCATCATTCGCCCTCTCTTCTTCCTCTTTTTCCTCTATACCCTGGACGATGACATCAACTTTGTTAACCTGTTTGCCGGTGAACTCTTCCACTCGGTTGCGAACCACTGACTGCACCAATTCGGAAACCTCAGGTATCTTAGCGCCGAATTCAATTACCAAAGTGACAGCGATGTCCACCGTCTCGCCATCGAATTTCACCATAATACTGCTTTCGGGACCGCGGCGGCCCAGCATCTCAGCCAGTCCGCCCATAAGGCTGCCGCTGGCGAAACGGGCGACTCCGTCCACTTCCAGAGTGTATTTGCGAACCAAAGCGGCGAAAACACTTTCGGAAATCCTGATCGTACCGTAATCATTGTCTTCCGCCGGTATCGCCACTCCTCCAGCCGGAAGATTTTCTGACTGTTTTTTCTTCTCCGGAGCGTCATTGGCTTTAGAAAATTTTTTTTGATTAGCCATAATTGTTTATTTTATCTCCTTGCTAAAAAATCAAATTCTCCATTATCTGTTCCAGGTAACCGGTATGATACTCTCCCCGCTGTACGTCTTCTCGGTTAATAACAGCATCGGCGAAATGGATGGTGGTGCAGATGCCGGGACCTTCGACAATATACTCATGCAGCGCCCGCGAACAGCGCGCCAGCGCCTCTTTCCGATCCCTGCCGTGGACTATCAGCTTACCGATCATGCTGTCATAATAAGGAGGTATGCGATAACCGGTAAAGACATGTGAATCGACGCGCACCCCCGGCCCGCCAGGAGCACTGTACAGCTCAACCATGCCGGGAGTGGGGGTAAAATTGCCGGCCGGGTTCTCGGCGTTTATCCGAACTTCAATAGAATGACCGGAAATCTTCACGCTGTCCTGCTTGTATCCGAGTTTTTCGCCGCCGGCTATGCGTATCTGTTCCTTAATCAGGTCTTTGCCGGTAACCATTTCCGTGACTGGATGTTCGACCTGAATGCGAGTGTTCATTTCCATGAAATAAAAACTGCCGTCATCTCCCAACAGAAATTCAACCGTACCGGCGTTGGCATATTTCACCGCCTTGGCCGCTTTGACGGCGGCGGCTCCCATTTTACGCCTCAAACCGCTGGTCATCACCGGGCAAGGAGCTTCCTCCACCACCTTCTGATGCCGTCGCTGCAGGCTGCAATCTCTTTCGCCCAAATGCACCACATTTCCGTGCTCATCGGCCAGCACCTGAAATTCCACATGTCGCGGATTAACAACCATTTTTTCGATATAGAGCGCGCCGCTGCCGAAAGCCTGTTCCGATTCATTGCGGGCGGCGTGAAAATTTTTCACCAGGCTGGCGTCGTTATGCACCGCCCGCATACCTTTGCCGCCGCCGCCGGCGGAAGCTTTGATCATCACCGGATAACCTATCTTCTGAGCCACCTGCAAAGCATGATCCACATCCCGCACCACGTCCTCGCTTCCCGGGGTCACCGGGACTCCTGCGGACTGCATGGTTTTGCGAGCTTCAGCCTTGTCGCCCATCCTGCGCATAGCCTCAGGAGAAGGACCGATGAATTTTATTTTACATTCCTCGCAAACCTCGGCGAAATGGGCGTTTTCTGCCAGAAATCCATAACCGGGATGAATAGCGTCAACATCACAGAGTTCCGCGGCGGCGATAATCCGATCGATCCGCAGATAACTGTCGGCACTGGAGTTTGAACCAATGCATATGGCATCGTCGGCCAGCTGCGTGGCCATGGCATCCCGATCCGCCTGCGAATAAGCCACCACGCTGTGCACCCCCAGCTCCCGACAGGCCCGCACTATGCGTAAAGCAATCTCGCCGCGATTGGCGATAAGCAATCTTGTTATCATTATCTCTACTCCAACTCAAACAACGGCTGTCCAAACTCCACCGGCTGAGCGTTCTCAACCAGCACTTTTTTAACCCGACCGCTGACCTCTGCCTTGATCTCGTTCATCACCTTCATCGCCTCAATAATACAAACCACCGTTTCCGGCGTCACTTCATCACCCTCTTTGACAAAGTTCTCTGAATCCGGTGACGGCGCCCGATAAAAAGTCCCCACGATCGGTGAGTCTATGGTTTTCACAGCCTCGCCCTCGGCCGTTCCAGACGGGCCGGCATCCGCCTCATTATCCGAAGAAGCACCTCCTCCAGAAGGCGGCGGACCGGAAACTCCCGCCTGACCACTATAAGGCGGCGCGAAATACGGCGCCGAGGGGTGCGGCGGCGCTACGCCGACATGCTTGGCGCCGCGGCGCACTTTCATTTTACAGTCCTCGCTTTCCATGGAAAACTCCGAAAGATCATGCTTTTCCATGATCTCGGCTATCCTCCGAATTTCATCGATATTCATAAGCTTTTCCCTTGTTGCTACAGAGGTTCTGGCAAGAAAGCGAAGGCTTTCTTTTTCACAACGCTCTTATTAGTTGATTGTGAATTTGCAGTGGTTTTCCCCGCAATAATGCTGACATCTGTATTATAAACCTTGTCCCGAATCCGCCTCAGGCGGATCCCGAACCTTGTCCCGAACCTTGTCCCGCACCTTGTCTGGTTTTCTGTCGATTCCTCATTTTCAGACTAAGTGCGAGACTAGGTGCGAGACTAGGTTCACCCTGAAAACCTGAAACCTGAAACCCGAATTCCATCACGAGCAACGCATCATTCCTGATTGTGAATTGTAACAAGCCACCCACTCAATTTCCTGGGGAACCTCTTTTCTTAATATGCTCCGCCAAGGCGCGGATCGCCAATTCGTAACCGGCAACTCCGAACCCGCAAACCTGTCCGACACACACGGCCGCCAGCAACGACTGCCTCCGAAATTCCTCCCGAGCATGTATATTGCTTAAGTGTACTTCCACCGCCGGCAAATCGACACTCTGCAAAGCGTCCCGGAGCGCTATGCTCGTATGGGTGTAGGCTCCTGGGTTGATCACGATGCCGCAATGGTTATCCATTGCTTCGTGAATGCAATCGATCAAAGTGCCCTCATGGTTGCTCTGACAACATTCCAATTGTAATCCTGCCTGTAAAGCCGCTTTTTCGGCTCGCTCCTCGGCCTCCGCCAGAGTGGCGGAACCGTAGACCGCCGGCTCTCGTCGACCAAGAAGGTTCAGATTAGGACCGTTCAGCAACAGAATACTTGGATTGTTTTTTTCCGGGGCCATTGATTATTACGCCTGATTTTTTTTTTATTTCTGTAATGTAAATGCTGTTGACAGAGATTTCAACTAAAGATGGAAAACTTGTTTTCCAGTAGTAATCATGCACGAATTGGAGAAGTGCAGGTTGCCTGCGTTAAAAACAGAATTAAATTCCATGATCCACAAATTAAGTTATTCCCTGATGACAAGAAGAACAATAAACTTTTCGCCAATTTTTTAACAAATTCAGGTTATTCTCAAACGACACAACCGGAAGATTCTCGCGGAAATGAAAAAAAGCACACTCAATTCGCATCAATTAAAAATTCGCTTTGATGACGACAACCCCTTGGCCATGCGTATGCGCAATGGCGAATTTTCCTTTCTGCTGGAATTCGACACCCCTCCCCTGGACAGGGATTTGGAGAAGGCCGCCGCCATGCCCATATTTCTTGCCAAAAGACTGGAAAACGTTTCCTCGATAAACGCTCTGGCGGTGACTGACCGTCTGCACACTGAGGACAGCCATGACCCCTCGGCGATGGCCGAAATTATGGGTGCTAAGTCCGGCAAACCGACAGTTATGAATTTATCCGGCAAAGGATCCTCCGACAACCGCGTCAGGGAATTGACAGCGCGCGCCAATTCCGAGGGGATACAAACGATTCTGCCAATAACCGGTGACCGTTCCGACCGTCACCCCGAGAACTCCGCTCTGCTCCATAATCCGGCGCATCCGGAAGGTTATCATGACAGTGTTGAAACAATCGATCATCTGCGTCGGCATTACCCGAAAACATTGACCGGAGCCGGGGTCAATCCGTTTAAGTACAACCTCTCTGACCAATACCTGCAATACTGCAAAATGCTCCGCAAGCTCGCCACCGGTGCGGCTTTTATTACCACCCATGCCGGGTGGGACATGAAAAAACTGCAGGAATTGAAATGGTTTCTACAAATGCGAGAAGTGGAAGTGCCGGTTATCGTCCGTCTGCCGATACTTTCGCGACAGCGTATTCAGCAGCTGCATTTAGGTTTTCACCCGGGAGTTCCAGTGTCAAGAGCTTTCTGCGCGGTATTACAGCGTGAGGCGGAACTCAGTGAAACTCAATCTATGAACGCCCAGATGACCAGACTCTCTTTGCAGGCGGCGGGCTGCCGTCTGCTCGGTTACAGCGGAGTGCAGATCACCGGTATCCGCGATGAGCAGACCCTGGACCTGGCATTGAAAGCCATAAACAACCCGCCGCCGCACGTTAAAACTTATCAAGATTGGGTTGAAGCCTGGGAAGCTCATCACTCCGGCACTCAATTCGCGCCGGCGAACAATGCCTATTACATGTTCAGCAACCTGATGCAGCCGGAACTGCTCGATTATTCTCCGGAAAATTCTCGATTCACCGAAGCCGGATTTCCGCCGCCGTCTCGGCGCGACCTGCTGCGCCGCCTGGCCATGAAAAACCTGCACCGCGAATGGATACCAAAATATCTCAGAAACATTATCGGATTACGTTTCTGCCGCCAGTGTCAAAGCCATAGAGCTGATTCATCGGCCTGGTTCCACCTGTGTCCCAAAGCCTGTCCGAAACGATTGACTCTGGGCGCCTGCGGCTCCAGTTTTCCCGACGGCACCTGTGAATTCGGCCGGGATAAATGTTTTCACCACCGGGTGCTGGCTCTAGCGGCAAGGGAAAAGATGATTCAGCAACTTGAAGAACCAGTGATTTAACCATGGACCAGGATTCTTTTATAAAACGTCTCAGGCAGAAACTGCCGTATTGTTCCGAAACTCCTATCCTGGGGATCGGCGATGACTGCGCCGCCGTCGCCATTGATGATCAGACCCTGATGCTGCTGGCCGTCGATCAGCTGATCGGCGGACGTCATTACTTCGACCACAACAGCCGCCCCGGGAAAAAAACCGCGCCGCCGGAACTGGCCGGCCGCAAACTGCTGGCCCGCAATCTCAGTGACATAGCGGCCATGGGCGGCACGCCGACTTATTGCCTGACCGCTGTTTCCCTGGCCGAAAAATCGGCTAGAGATCCGGAGAACTGGCTCGAGCGTTTTTTCAACGGCCTGCTGGAATTGGCCGCGGAGTTTGAAGTGCAGCTGATCGGCGGAGATCTGGCCGTTTC
>PUNB01000065.1 GCA_003552565.1 Lentisphaerota bacterium | reverse complement strand
CTGAATGTTGAGGTGAAATCAGGTTTCTTGAGCATAAAAAATCAAAATTCAGAATTCAACATTCAATATTCAGAATTTAAATGGTACCGTTGAATTTTCCTTGAGGTAAAGAATTCTGAATTTTAAGTGCGGAACTCCGGCTAGAGGGTATCCGAAATGGTATTAACGGCTTCTATGCGCACAAATAATAAAATCTAGTCTTGTCCGCCTCAGGCGGATCTCGCACCTTGTCTGTTTTTCTTTCGATTCCTTCTTTTTTAGACTAAGTGCGAGACAAGGTGCGAGACAAGGTGAGCACAAAATCAGGTCTCGACCCCTTTCCGGACGGGCTCCGGCTAACGACCAGCGACTTGGGATGCGACTAGTAACTTTAACTCTCCGAAACTTCCCATGCATACCTCATAGGCCCCTCGACCTCCAGTCCCGCAGTCCCGCAGTCCCATCCATTACGCATTACAGATTGCGAATTATGACTTGCGACCAGCAACCCACCTCCCGCATTCTGCTTTTTACCCGGTATCTTCGTACTTCTTTTCATAGCGCATGGCGTTGAGTAAGCTGCGGGACATCAGCAGCATTATTATGGTGAACGGCAGGGCCGCCAGGATGGCCATCCTCTGCAGCGCTTCCAGGCCGCCGGACAGAAGCAGCACGGCCGCCGCTCCTGACTGCAGCAGTCCCCAGCAGATACGTTTTTTCATCGGCGGCGAGAGGTCGCCCCCGGAAGTCATCATCGCCAGTACGTAAGTCGCCGAATCGGCGGAAGTAATAAAGAATACTGTAAGCAGCAGCAGAGTAATAGCCGTCAGCGGAATCGCGCCAGGGTAGTGGCTGTATAGCTGGAACAGAGCCGTTGACACGTCGGCGGTCGCCGATTCGGCGATGGAAATACCCTTTTCCAGTTCGAGGTAAAGGCCGGAGCCGCCGAAAACAGCGAACCATAAAAAGGTCAGCAGGGCAGGCACCGCCAGGGCGCCGAGGATGAATTCCCGTATCGTTCTGCCGCGGGAAATACTGGCCACGAAGAGGCCGACAAAAGGAGACCATGATATCCACCAGGCCCAATAGAAAAGAGTCCAGGACTGGATCCATTCGTGCCCTTCGAAAGGGTTGACGTTCAGACTGCGCGGCACCAGTGTCGCCAGATATTCGCCGATAGTGGTGGTGAAAACATTAAGTATATAGGTTGTCGGCCCGAGGATCAGCATAGCCGCCATCAAAATCAGCGCCACCATGATATTGGTGCGGCTGAGGACTTGGATTCCTTTGTCCAGTCCGGTCATGCTGGAGATCATGTACAGTGCTGTGATGATGGCGATTACAGTCAGAGTGACGGAGGTGCCGGTACCGACCGGCAGGACTTCGGCCAGTCCGCCGGTGATCTGCATGGCGCCGAGCCCCAGAGAGGTGGCGATTCCGAAGATCGTGGCCAGAACGGCGAAAATATCGATGAGGTATCCCAAAGGTCCATAAATACGACTTCCCAGAAGCGGATAAAAGCAGCTTGAAATCAGCGGCGGCATCGAGCGGCGGAAGGAGAAGTAAGCGATGGAAAGACTGATGACTATATAAATGGCCCATGGATGCACGCCCCAGTGGAAAAAGCTGTAGGCCATGGCGAATCCGGCGGCCTCCCCGGAACCGGCGGATATATAGGCCGGCGGTTCAAGGTAATGACTCAAAGGCTCCGCCGTTCCCCAGAAGATCAGACCGATGCCCATGCCGGCGGCGAACAGCATGGAGAACCAGCCGAAGTAACTGTATTGCGGTTTTTCGTTTTCACCCCCGAGCCGCAGACGGCCATAGGGACTGAAGGCAATGTAAAGACTGAAGAGCAGAAAAAAGAAGGCGCTCAGCATGTAAAACCAGCCGAAGCTGGAAATCACCCGCTCATGTAAACGAGACGAAAGATCGTCGAGAACGCCCGGCGCCACGATGCCGGCGCCGACGAATATCAAGGTGACGGTGAGTGAAACCGTAAAGACAGTATGCTTATTTAACATCATTGCTCCTTAGTCTGATATTCCCGCGGGAATATCAGCACCGAACAGCGCGCCTCATAGGCGACTGCTTCAGCGACTGATCCCAGCATATTAAAAAGTGATTTATCGGTGTCCGCTTTGCCGATGATCAACAAGTCCGCTTTTTGCCGATTCGCTTGACGCGTAATTATTTTCCGCGGCCCGCCGATGGCCGCCAGGGTTTCAACTTCCGGGATGGATTCTCGGCATTCCTCCGCCAGTCGTTGCAAATCGGCCTCGGTTCGTTGCAATCGGCGTTCCTCGGTGTCGGGATCCGGCGCCCGGGGGGACACATTGAGCAGAAAAACCTGTCCATCCGCCGGCACATGGCTTTTTAAATAAGGAATGACAAAGCGGTCGGTTTCCTGAAAGGCGGTGGCGTAAAGAACTGTGAATTTATCGCTCGCAACGGACGCAATTCGGTTTTTGAAGACTAAAACGGGGCGCTCCGCCAGGCGCACAATGTCCTTAGTGGTGCTGCCGGTCAGGCTCCGCTGTATCCAGCTTTTGTAGCGCCATGGAAAGGCGATCAGGTCGCAGTCGCTCCGTTCCGCTTCCGAGGCGGTCACGGCGGCTATGGAACCGGAGCGTAGACAGGATTGCCAGCGGTGACCGTCCTGAGCGAATATATTGCCTGCCCGCCGGAGCCGCTCTTCAGCTCGAGGATTGCCGGCGGGGCCGGCAAAGACGTGCAGCAGAATTAGATTCTGACTGCCGAATTGAGCCAGGAAACTGGACATTCGTTCCAGTCGGGATTGATTTTCTTTAAGATTTAGTGGAACAAGCACTGTGTTAAACATTACTGTAAAGATTCCCTGTGAAAAGAATTGTGAAAATGGCGCCCTCTCCAGGCTTTGTGTTCAGCGGAACAGCGCCGTTGCGGCTTTTAACTATCCCCAGGATTACCGCCATCCCCAGTCCTCTGCCGAAGCGGAACCAGCCGGTTGTAAAATTTAAATGACGGTGGCTTGGGAAAAGAATAGTTCATGCTTCGGGGAATGTAGTGTGTGCGCGGATTTCTTCCAGCAGTTTTGCTTTCAGCTCTTTTTCCGGGAGAGTGCAGACGATACTGCCGTTTTCAAAAAAAGCCCCTTTTCCCTTTCCCCCGGCTATTCCCAGGTCCGCATCCTGTGCTTCGCCGGGGCCATTTACCGAACAGCCCATGACGGCGATTGTTTTCAATCCAATTCTGCCGCCGAGTTTTTCCAGTCGTAGCACTTCTTCTTCGACTTCCCGGACCAGGCTGTTCAGATCTATTTCCGTACGGCCGCAGGTCGGACAGGAGATAATATCCGGAGAGCCGCTGTGGAGACCGCAGGCGGCGAGGATGCGTTTGGCGACAATCACTTCCTGTCGCGGGTTTCCAGTCAGGCTGACGCGTACAGTGTCACCGATTCCTTCCATCAGCAAAGTTCCCAGAACCACCGCCGATTTCAAGGCGCCGGTTTCGGGCGGTCCGGCTTCTGTCAGCCCCAGGTGCAGAGGGTGATCCGAGGCCGCGGCGAAACGGCGGCAGGCCTCCACCGTGCCGGTTGGCGAAGAAGACTTCAGGCTCACCTTTATGTTGCGGCAGCCCCATTCTTCGAACTGCCGGCATTGGCGCAGAGCACTTTCCACCAGGGCGGCGGGGGTAGCGCGGTCATCATATTGTTTCCGAATGCTTTTCTCCAGGCTGCCGCCGTTGACGCCGATGCGCACCGCCGCGCCGCTGGAAGCCGCTTTAAGAGCTATCGTTCGGAGTTTTTTCGCGCTGGAGATGTTGCCGGGATTAATGCGCACTCCCTGTACTCCCGCGTCAAGAGCGGCCAGGGCCAGGTCGGCATTGAAATGAATGTCGGCAATCAAAGGAAGAGATATCCGCTGCATAATTGGCGCAAGGCATTTGGCCGCCTTCATATCCGGAACGGCCACTCGGATTAACTGACAGCCGAGATTTGCCAACTCCTGTATCTGTTTCACAGTCGCCTTCGGATCGCGAGTGTCGGTGTTGGTCATAGACTGAACCGTGACCGGTGCTGCTCCGCCTACCGGGACTGAACCGACATGGATTTGGCGGCTGTGCCGGCGCGGCCACGGAGCTGATTCATCCGGCTGATGTATTTTCGGGTGAGTGGACATTCTGATATGTAACCTTAATTCTTTTCAAAATGATTTGCTTTTTCATACAACGATGTCATATTGCACTTCTCGTTTGCCGTTTTTCAAATCTGTCATCGATCGGCCTGCAGTCGATCGCCAGCAGCCGGCTGGGAATTCGGAGTGGTTTAGTGAGATTTCGCTGCCACAGAAACACCTGTTAATTTAAACCAAACTTTTAAACCGGCAACGACTGATTAGGATAGAGAGAGGAAATATGTTTAATCAAGCAGCTGAAACAAAAGAATCACAAATTGTCGATCTGGAAAACCTGGCCAGTATGGAAGAACTTCTTTCCGGCGGCCGGTCGGAGGAATTCGCGGCGGGCTCAGTGTGTACCGGCCGAGTCGTTGATAAGCGGGAAAATTCCATAGTTGTCGATATCGGCTATAAGGCTGAGGGAATTGTTGACAGGGATGAAGTAAGCAACTTTGATCAGGTGGAAATCGGCCAGGAAATCGATGTTTTCATTGAGATACTCGAAGATGAAGATCACGATACCCCGTTGCTCAGTGTTCGCAAAGCTGAAGGCATCAAAGCTTGGGATCACATTGTTAACAATTATCAGGAGGGTGACACAATCAGGGGCACCTGTCAGCGCCGAGTAAAGGGAGGACTGATCGTGGATGTCGGCGGTGTCGACGCTTTTCTGCCGGGTTCGCAGGTGGAAGTCGGCCCCGTGCGGGATCTTGATGATTATCTGGATCAGGAGTTGGAATTCAAGCTGGTGAAAATAAACCGGGATCGCCGAAACCTAGTGGTTTCCCGTCGGGAATTGATAGAGGAGTCCCGAGCGGAACAGCGGGCCGCGCTGATGAATGAAATGCAGGTCGGTGATATCCGCAAGGGAGTGGTTAAAAACATTACTGACTTCGGAGCCTTTGTGGATCTTAATGGAATGGATGGATTGCTGCATATCACTGACATGTCATGGGGCAGAATATCTCACCCCACAGAAGCTGTCAATATCGGCGATGAGCTGGAAGTGATGATTCTGGATATAGACCCCGAAAAGCAGCGGGTATCCCTGGGGCTGAAGCAGAAAGAAGGAAATCCCTGGGAGGAAATCGAAGAAAAATATCCAGTCGGCAGTCGTGTCGAAGGCAAGGTGGTCAATGTCATGCCCTATGGAGCCTTTGTGGAATTAGAACAGGGTATCGAAGGTTTGATTCACGTTTCGGAAATGTCCTGGACCAAGCGCATTACCAAAGCTAGTGATATGCTTTCATTAGGTGATGAAGTCGAGGCGGTTGTGCTTGATGTGCGAAAAGATGAACGCAAGGTTTCATTAGGTCTCCGGCAGCTGACGGAGAATCCATGGGAAAAACTGGCCGAGCAGTTTCCGCAGGGCAGCAAGGTTAAAGGGACCGTTCGCAATATGACACCTTACGGTGCTTTTGTACAGATTCAGGATGATATTGACGGAATGATTCACGTTTCGGATATGTCATGGACCCGGAAGATTAACCATCCAAGTGAAATGATGGAAAAAGGCCAGGAGGTTGAAGCGGTGATATTGGGCATAGATCCTGAACAGCAGCGAATTTCACTGGGTCTCAAACAGCTTGAGGAAGATCCCTGGATACGTATCGAGGAGTACTACCAGGTCGGGGATGTAGTTGAAGGCACGGTTACCAAGATAGCCTCCTTCGGAGCGTTTGTTGAGCTGGCCAACCAAGTGGAAGGCCTTATACATATTTCAGAACTTAGTGAAGATCATGTTAAAAAGGTGTCCGATGTATTGTCCCTTGGTAACAAGGTGACCGCCAGGGTGATCAAGATTGACCAGGAAGAACGGAGAATCGGTCTTAGCATTAAGGCCGCTCCGGAGCAGGGTGAAGCGCAAACCGGTGAGGCGGCGACTGCCGCTGAACTGAAGCCGGGAGAGGAGATCGGTTCTTTCGGGCACATGGTGGAATCAGCTCTCGGCGGGCAGTCCGCTGCCGAATCCACGGAAGAACAATCGGCCGCTGAAGAACAGCCCGCTGAGGAAGCACCGCAAGAGGTGAAAATGGAGACGCCGGCCTCTGAACCAGAGGCAGGCGAGTCCTCCGAGGCCGAAGAGAGCAAGGCTTCTTCTGATACTGAGACGCAGGCTGTCGAGGAAGCTATGTCTGAGCAAGCCGAAGTTCAGGAAACAGAGGAAACAGCAGAAGAACGACCTTCTCAGGAAACGGCGGAAGACAATGAGAATCCGGAAGAAGAACAAAGTCCGGAAGATGATATATCGGGGGAGGAAGAAGAAAAAACACCGGAAAACGCTTCTGTAAAAGAAGGTGCCCCGGAGGAGTCTTCTGGAGAGGAGACGGAAGGTGACGCCGATAAGGCGTAGCGGGATTGCCGTTAATTTTTCAGAAAAAACACTCACAAGCTCTTGACGGGGTGCTTTTGCTGATTACATTATTGGGCTTTGCGCGAACTTTTAGAGCCCACGTAGCTCAGTTGGTAGAGCGCGTCCTTGGTAAGGACGAGGTCACCGGTTCAAGCCCGGTCGCGGGCTCCATTTTAATATCGATTGGTCGCGACTGCGTATGAGCTGGATTGCTGACCGATATAATAGTGGTTGAGAGAAGAAAGTACGTAATTAAAAAAAAGAAAAAAAACCTTATTTCCTGTTCAACATTTCGGAGGACAAAAAAATGGCAAAACAAACATTCGAAAGAAAAAAGCCGCATGTGAATATCGGTACGATTGGTCACGTTGACCATGGGAAAACCATGCTGACAGCGGCGATCACCATGACCCTGGCGAAAAGTCATGGCAGTGAAGTTCGCACCTATGATCAGATTGACAATGCTCCCGAGGAAAAAACCCGGGGTATTACCATTAACACCGCGCATGTAGAGTATGAAACGGAAAGCCGTCACTATGCTCACGTTGACTGCCCGGGTCACGCTGACTACATTAAGAACATGATTACCGGCGCTGCGCAGATGGACGGGGCGATCTTGGTGATCGCCGCCACGGACGGCCCGATGGCGCAGACGCGCGAACATATCCTGCTGGCTCGTCAGGTTGGGGTGCCGGCCATGGTGGTATTCATTAACAAAATTGATCAGGTTGAGGATCCGGAACTTCTGGAACTGGTCGAGATGGAAGTGCGGGAATTGCTCACCGAATATGATTTTCCGGGTGACGACATACCGATCATCAAAGGTTCGGCCTTGAAGGCTGTGGACAAAGAAGGGGACCCTGAATCTGAGGAATGCCAGCCGATCCTTGAATTGGTGAAAGCCGTTGACGATTACATCCCCAACCCTGAAAGAGCGCTGGATCAGCCTTTCCTGATGCCGATTGAAGACGTCTTCACAATTGAAGGCCGCGGCACTGTGGTTACCGGCCGGGTTGAAAGAGGCATTATCAAAACTGGCGAGAGTGTCGAGATCGTCGGCATGGGTGATACTCAGAAAACCACCTGTACCGGGGTTGAGATGTTCCGCAAAACTTTGGATGAAGGGCACGCCGGTGACAACGTCGGCTGTCTTCTGCGAGGAATCAAGAAAGACGATGTCGAACGCGGTCAGGTACTGGCCAAGCCCGGCAGCATAACCCCGCACAAGAAGTTTAAAGCCGAGGTTTATGTGCTGAGCAAGGAAGAAGGCGGACGTCATACACCTTTCTTCAACGGTTACCGTCCTCAGTTTTACTTCCGTACCACGGATGTCACCGGAGTTATTACACTTCCGGAAGGCACCGAGATGGTTATGCCGGGAGACAATACGAACATGTTCGTTGAACTGATTGTGCCGATTGCCATGGAAGAAACACTGCAGTTCGCTATTCGCGAAGGCGGTCATACAGTCGGAGCCGGTCGAGTTACCGAGATCGTCGAGTAGTCCGCATTGTCAATCAGTAAGTGTTTTGATCGGACGGCAGGTCCTTGCGCACCTGATGAGTATCGGCGAAAGGTTCCGATACAGTAGCCGGGTGCGCGGGATTCTGTTGGTTGAAGATTGCCGCTTCACGGTGATTGCGGAATTAAGGATCGACGCTTAATAATGTGGCATGACCGCATGCTATCCGTCTGTAAAGGGTCTTAATGTATCATTACTTAACCAGGAGAGAATTCCCATGCCGCGGGATTTAGTCATATTGGAGTGCTCTGAATGCGGGCGCCGTAATTACACCACCGACAAGAACAAGCGCACCGTGTCTGGAAGATTGAGCAAGAAGAAGTTCTGCCGATTTGATAAAAAGCACACTTCCCATGTTGAGAAGAAGTAGCTTTCTGTGTGCTCTCCGCATACAGACATTGACAACGTTGTCTTGAGGTGAGTAGCTCAGCTGGCAGAGCAGCGGTCTCCAAAACCGCAGGTCGCAGGTTCGAATCCTGTCTCACCTGCCACTTCCAATTCCGGCTCTTAAAAAAAGTCAAAAGGGCGCGGCTGGAATAAAACATATTTAAATCAGGTAATGTCCAGGATGATCCAGAAAATCAGAAATTTTTACCTGGAAACGGTAGCGGAATTAAAAAAGTCCACTTGGCCGACTTGGGGAGAATTGTGGGAATCCACAGTGGTGGTGATTGTGACGGCCATGCTGCTGGCGGTTTTTGTTTTCGCCGCTGATTCAGCGGTTCGGGCCATTGTCAGAGTTCTGACCTGAGTAAATTTACGGGATTATAAAAAATGTCGAATAACGGCCAGCCTCAATGGTTTGTCATTCATACGCTTTCCGGACAGGAGATGAAAGCACGCGACGCGATTATGCGGCATCGCGAACTTGAGAATCTTGAGGATAAGATTCTGCGGGTTGAGATTCCGGCGGAGAAGGTGACCGAAGTCCGGAGAGGGCGTAAAACCACTAAGGACCGGAAGCTGTATCCCGGCTATATATTGGTTCAAATGAAGCTGTATGATGAAAACGGCGAAATCGATAATAACGTCTGGTACTTTATCAAGGGGGTACAGAACGTAATCGGCTTTG
>PUNB01000043.1 GCA_003552565.1 Lentisphaerota bacterium | reverse complement strand
GTTTTTTGTTTCCGGCGGTCAACGATAGCGGGCGATCAGCCTCCAAGAGTTACGGCTCGGCATGCGAGAGCGGATTACGAGAAAAGCGCGTCCCCATCGTCCCCCGCTCTCGATGCCCGCTATCGTCCGCCGAAATGGACAGGTAAATCAATGTGAGAAGAAAACCTTGAAGAAATTGAATAAATATTCTTATGTAATGTCCCGAACGGTTTTGCTGTTGTTTTCAGCAATAGTGATCGCGGTTGTTTATGCTGAAATATTCGGTCTGCCGAAATTCACCCACGGATATGTGCGGCAAGTTTTAAGGAACAGGGGGATAAACCTGGAATTCGCCAGGATTCGCCCGGGGCTGATCGGCGATTTGAAGCTGGAGAAGGCGGTGCTGTATGATGGTCTGGCGGAGAACGCGGGAGAAATGGCTCGGGCCGAACGGCTCATCGTGGAAACCGGGATTACGGACTGGCTGTTCGGTGATTTTGCTTTTTCAGAGGTTCAGATTAAAAATGGCGCTTTGTTGTTCCCGCTGACGGATGATCCGGAGTATGCAGTCGAGACGGAAAAGCTGGATTTAAGCTTGCAGAACCTGCGTGTGACGGCGCTGCCTGATGGCGGATGGCGGGTTAAGGATGCGAGATTGAACCTGATGGGGGTGAAGATCAGCGGCCAGGTGTTTATACAGCGGCCGGAAGAAAAAAAGCCAGAATTTGCAGCTTTCAGTGAGGAATCGCCTTTGAGCTGGCGGAGATTCCCAGGGCTATTCTCTGAAGAGATACGGGATGGGCTGTTAATGACCAGGGAATTGGCTTTGGACAATCGATTTCATGTGCTGCCGGCATCGGGAATATCTTTTGAGGCTGAATACCAAGGATCCTCGGACGCTTCCGACAAGGGGCAAATGACAGTTGAAGTGGGTGCCGAACGATTATTTTATCGTTTTGTGCCGATACGTAATTTCGCCGGCAGGATTACCTATATGGACGGAAGTCTGGAGTTTTCTGATTTCCGTGCGGAAGTTCGCGGGAAAGAGTGGGATCACTGGGAGTCGCTGCGGGCGGAAGCGTCATATGATATTCAGGAAGAGCGTCTGAACGCTTTTATTGACGGCTCCCTGCATCCTTCGGTCTTGCGTAATTTACGTCCGCTTTTCGGAAAGCACGGGCGACATATAGATGAATTCAGCTTCAGTGACCAGCCGCTGAGTTTTTCTTTCCGATTGAGCGAAAGCCGGATGCCTTTTTCAGATTGGCAGGGTGAGGCTTCGCTGGGAGCGCGGGAGTTCAAGTTTCGACAAATGGCAGTGTCTGATTTGCGGGCCGAGGTTATGTTCACTCCTGATGAAATCAATACCGGCCAAGGTGTGAGTTTGAACTTGGAAAAGCCTGGTGAAGAGGTTGAATTATCCTTTCTTTATGACCGGCGGGAGCGGCAACTGAGCGGTCGAATTGCCGGTGCCGCGGATTTTACCCGGCTCTATCTGGAGCTTGGGCTGCCGCGTGTGCGGCAGCTGGGGTTGCTGGATTTTAACGGGCCGCCGCCGCGGTTTGATTTTACTCTTGAACCTTCATCCATTGACGAGCATCCTCTGGAATGGCGTGGGAAGGGGGAGTTCTCGGGCGAGGAAATTGAGTATGAAGGACTGAAGATGGATGAGGTGTCTGGAAAGGTGGAAGTGGCGGAAAGATCTGCGCGCTTCTTTGATTTAACCACAAAACTGCCGGTGTTCGAGTTGTTTCATCTGGATTTTCTGGAGTTTTTTCTGGAGCACCCGGAAAGGCCGGCGGTGAAATTAAGCGGAGAGGCTGAAGGCGACCCTAGGCATGTGGATGTTTTTCTTGGGCGCGACCGTCCCAGGCAGGCGTTTCATCGAATATGGGAAGATTTTGAGTGGTCGGATAAAGCGCCCAGGTTTGAGCTGGAAACAATGCATTACCAGAGATACCCCACAGAAAAAGAGCGCTGGAGATTAGTGATGTTGGCGAGTTTCAGCGGTCAAGATATCCAATATCGAGGAGAGCAGGCGGATGAGGTCTCCGGGCGGATTGAATTGAATCTGCCTGAGGAGGCGAAGGTTAAGGATATCCTTGTTCTGGACAATGCAAAAGGGCGGAACGGTGAAGAAGAAGATAGGCTGGAAGGGGACATGCGTTTTGAATTAGGTCAAAATCCCGTTTGGTATTTTGAAAGTCGCGGGCGTTTGGACCCGGCCAGAATATTTTCCGCCGTAACCAAAGGCGAAGACGACGGCCTGAGCGAGATCGAATTTTCCCCGAGCACGGATGTGGAGTTGAAAGGGAAGGCTTATTTGCGCGGTTCCAGAGAGGCGGAGGTTTTCGGGCGTTTCTCTGGAGAGAGTATGAAATTTATGGATTTTTCTTTTAATGAACATGAACTTGAATGGGAACTGGCGGGGCGTGATTTACGCTGGCGGCTGAAACATGCCAGGCTCCATGACGGTTCATTCTCCGGGAAGGGGGTGTTCAATACTTTTACCAGGGCTGGCTATGTGGATATGGACATGAATCAGGTTTCAATAGCCGGGTTGTTGGAAGATTTCGAAGATTACAGCCCCGAGTTTGAGTTGGGGCGTCTGACTTCTTCGATCCAGGTTAATTTTCAGCAGTGGGACAGTAAGTCTGATCTTTCAATCAGCGGCAACGGAAAAATCTGGGTGCGGGATGCGGAATTCTGGGAGGCGCCGGTGTTGAAGAACCTGGGCGATGCTGTCGGGTTGGGAAGGTTGGGGCGCATCAGCGAGTTGGATGCCAAACTGGATTTTATCGGAGATCAAGTGCTTTTTTCCCGGCTTAACACCGACGGCACCGTCTTTTCATTGCAGGGAGAGGGCAGTTATCGATGGAGAGATGATTATTTGGATTTTGTGGTTCGAGGGCGCTCTCTACGTTCAACCCCCTTTCTGGGGATGGTGCTGCGTCCGCTTTCATGGTTGTTTGAAGCCCGCTTGACAGGGCCTGTCGGTGAGGCTGAATGGTCCGTGGATTTGTTGACCGGTCTGCGCGGCGGTGACGACTGAATCGGGTTAAGCGTTAAGGCTAGAAATGCGCAATTACCTTTTCGCATAACCTAAGGCTAGTTACGGAATTCGGGGTTCAGGGAAAACATAAGGCAGGAATAAATGCGTATAAACATAATGGGGCCTAAATCTTCAGGCAAGAGCGTTACTGGGAAAGCTTTCGCGGAACAGGCGGGGGTTGAATTCATAGATTTGGATGATGTGATCATTGAGCGTTTTTTTCAGGATCGTTCGGGTGGGGGGGGGATTGGAGATGTTTATCGTCAGGTCGGCCCGGAAGGCTTCGCGGAACTGGAGTTGGCGGCACTTGACTCTCTGGAAAACAAGGATTGGTATGTGCTTAGTGTCGGTGGTTCCACGCCTCTTCGGCCCGCCGCTCGTAATCTGCTGCGGAAAAATGGTATAATGGTATTATTCACGGCTGATTTTGAAGTGCTTTGGCGCCGCACCTGTGCCCGCGGCCGCATGCCCGCCTACCTGGAGGATGAAGATGATCCTAAAGGCGCTTTTCGGCAGCGCGTGGAACGCCTGCTTGACGTGATCACCCCTTATGCGGATGTGGTCATAGATAAAAGCGAATTATCCCTGGATGAGGCGGTGCGTTCTATGAGGGAGGCGATCATTAACGAAATGCATCTGCGGATGCAGTCGCCCAACACTCTCGGGCAAATCGTTCGAGTGACTACTTTCGGAGAGAGTCACGGCCCGGCTGTGGGTGCGGTTCTGGACGGTCTTCCGCCCGGGATTGAGATTTCGGAAGCTGACATGCAAAAGGAAATGGATCGTCGTCGTCCCGGACAGAGCAAGGTGTCTACCAGTCGCCAGGAAAGCGACAAGCTGGAAATTCTATCCGGGGTTTTCGAGGGACAGACCACCGGCGCACCGATAGCTATGCTGGTGCGCAATAAAGATCAGAGGCCTGGCCATTATGAATCGCTGCGGGAAGTTTTTCGGCCTGGGCACGCGGATTTCGCTTTTTTCCATAAATTCGGCCATCGTGACCATCGCGGCGGCGGTCGATCTTCGGGGCGGGAAACGGCCGCGCGGGTAGCCGCCGGCGGTGTGGCCCGGCAGAGACTTTCTCAGCTGGGAGTGAAAATTCACGCTTTCGCTGAGGAAATCGGCGGGGTAAGGGGGCATGAAGTTGATTTGTCGGCGGTTGAACAGAACCCTGTGCGAGCGGCCGATCCGGCGGCGGCGAAAGCTATGGAGGAGCGGATATTGCAGGCGCAGAAAGAGAAAGATTCCGTCGGCGGTCTGGTTCAGTTGCGAATTCTGGGATTGCGGAAGGGGGTTGGCGATCCGGTGTTTTTCAAGCTGGACGCTCGTTTGACCATGGCTATGATGACAATCGGCGCGGTCAAGGGGGTGGAGATCGGTTCAGGCTTCGCGGCGGCCGGTTTGACCGGCAGCCGGCAGAACGATCAGATGCGGGATGGTCAATTTGTTTCAAACAGTGCCGGCGGTATTCTTGGCGGTATTTCCACTGGCCAGGAAATAGTCATGCGTCTGGCGGTAAAGCCGACTCCCTCGATAGCGCAAGCCCAGGCAACTGTTGATCAGCAGGGGCGTAATGTGGAGATTGAGATCGGCGGTCGGCACGATCCTTGTATCGTGCCGCGGCTGGTACCGGTGGCGGAAGCTATGGCGGCGCTGGTGGTGCTGGATGCACTGCAGGTGCAAGACAGGCTGGAAGGTTCGTAATCGTAAGACGCCGGGCGGAATTTATAATATATAATGTGTAATGCGTAATGTGTAAGGCTGAGGGCGGCGGGCAGTAAATTGTGAATTGTGAGTCATTGGTCATTGAAGGTTGGGAATAACTAGAGGGTATGCGAAAAGGGGTTAAGAACAGGCAACGAACACTTATCGGGCGGGGTATAACTGGCCTGATTAAATCGTGCGAAAGAAATCAACATAAAAACAAAAAGGATCATAAAAATGAGTTCACAGCACCAGAGTCAATCGGGTCTCACCAGGAACACCTATCTTTCCAGTAACACCGGGGAATACTTGGATACCTTTGATTTCGCGGGAACGCGGTATGAAAAGGTGGAAGATCTTCGTTATGGTACTAACCCGCATCAGACGGCGGCTTTTTATCGCCCGGTGGACAATCACGGAGCGATCGGGGGAATGGAGATTCTGAAGAGCGGTAAAAGCGGCCTTTCGCAAACCAATCTGGAAGATATTTCTTATGCCCTTAATACCGTCAAGTTCTTCGACTCGCCCGCCTGTGCCTGCATGAAGCACGTCAATCCCAGCGGGGCGGCAGTGGCGGTTGCCAATCAACGGCTGTTGGAGGTTTATCAGAAAGCGCGTGATTGTGATCCCCGGGCGGCTTTCGGCAGTGTGGTTGCATTCAATTCCCGAGTGGATTGGGAAACCGCCGCGGAGATCATGAAAACTTTTGTCGAATGTGTGGTGGCGCCCGACTTCAGCTCCGAATCAATGGCCATATTTGAAGACACCGACAGTAAAATGAACCGTCAAATTCGGATAATACGGTGCGGTGATATTGGGACAATACCCAAGTACATGGAACAGAATGCGGCGACTCAGCGGACAGTGAAAGTGCTGCATGACGGGTCACTGGTCATTGCCGATCCGCTGTTAACCGCTGTTCGAGGGGTTGATGACCTGGCGCCTGCTCAGGGCGAGAACAAGAAAATGGGTCACGTTGTTTCCACGGTGGAACCTTCGCCGGGACAGTTGCTTGATCTGCTGACCGCCTGGTACATTAATATGAACGTTCGTTCCAATGGAGTTGTGCTGGTCAAGGAAGGCGGCACTCTGGCGGTCGGCACCGGTGAGCAGGATCGGGTAGGCGCGGTGGAACAGGCGCTGGTTAAGTATAAAGAAAAATACCAGGGCAAAGAAAATATTGCGGGATCGGTTATGGCCAGTGACGGATTTTTCCCTTTTCCGGATGCCGTTGAGGTTGCCGCTGAAGCCGGAGTCAAGGCGATTGTCGCCCCTGCCGGATCTTTGCGGGATGCTGATGTGATTGCCCGCGCCAACGAGCTGGGGGTTGCCCTGCGCCATGCGCCGGAGAGGATATTTTCACATCACTGATGTGAGACATCTTGATTTCCACAATATTTAATCCATGCAGGGGATATTCCAATCCTGAAGGCGGGAACGGATAAATTCCAAACATAGGCGATGTCTTTCCCGGCTGTCTATTTCCGCACCCAGTGGAGGGCCGAAGGCGAAACACACCGGACGCTCTGGCCGGATTCTGCCGAAATCAAGAATGATTTTGCCGGGAGCCAGGAAATCCGTTCGTAAGGCAACGGGAATCAGCGGGACTTTGGCTCGGGCGGCCAGTTTGGCGCCGATGGTGTTGAATTCACTCTGGCGAAGATATTGGCGTCGGCGGTTTTGCGGGAATATGGTTACGCTTCGGCCGGAATCCAGCAGTTCCTGCCCCTGGCGCATGACCTGTTTAAAGTCTTCCCGCGTTTTTTTTCGGGTTACGGTTACCGGTTTCGTGGAGCTGACGATCGGGCCGAATACCGGGTAGCGGGATAAACTTTCCTTGATCACAAAACTGTTTTTTTGCTTGCGCGCCACTATCATCGGAGCCAACACAAAAGTTTCGCAGAGACTCATGTGATTAGCCACGAACACCGCCGGCCCTTCTGTTTTATTCAGATTGTCCAGGCCGGTTATATGTACTTTGGCTCCCGCTCTTTCCATGTGCCGTAGGTAGAAAAAACCGGCTTCGGCATGGGCGATTTCATCGAACCTGCCCTGCTTGGTCAGTCGCCAGCTGCGGCGCAGCAGGCCGCAGACAAAAGCTGAATGATAGTAAAAGCTCCGCAGGCCGGGAGTGCGGTTGATCAGCGGCACCTTGATTCCGGAAGGAGTGTGATATTCGTCTTGACGAGCGAATACATCAAATTCATGTTCACTCATGATGATTTTTTTATTTTGTACTTAACAGTACCGTTACAGATCGTTAATGAAAGTGTTTATACGGGTCATGGCTTCCTCGATATCCCGCATTGAAGCGGCGTAGGAGCAGCGCACATAGCCTTCGCCGGAGGCGCCGAAAGCGGTTCCCGGGACCACCGCCACATTTTTTTTCTCCAGCAGGCCCATGGCGAAATCCTGCGAGCTTAAACCGGTGTCGGCAATCCGCGGGAAAACATAAAAAGCGCCATCGGGCATGTTGCACGGGAGTCCCATTTGGCAAAGTCTTTTCACGATCACATTGCGTCTTTGTTCGTACTGACCGCGCATGTCCTCCCGGTCTTTCTTTCCGTGCCGCAGCGCTTCCAGCGCCGCTTCCTGAGCGAAGCCGCAGGCACAGAGCATGGAATACTGATGAATTTTCATCATCGCTTCAATCAGATTGTTCGGCCCGCAGGCGTAAGCGATTCGATATCCGGTCATGGCGAAAGCTTTGCTGAACCCGTGCAGGAAAACCGTGCGTTCGCGCATACCGGGGAGGGCGGCGATCGAGGCGGGGCCGTCGCCGTAAGTCAGTTCGGAATAGATTTCATCCGTGATCACCAGCAGATCGTGCTTCACCGCGGTGCGCGCCAGTTTCTCGGCTTGCTCGTGAGATAAATTGCCGCCGGTAGGGTTGTTTGGATAATTCAGCAGCAGCACTTTGGTTTTCGGGGTGATTTTCTTTTCCACTTCCTCTGCCTGCAGAGCGAAATTTTCGCTCTGCTTGGTGGGCACCGGCACCGGCACGGCGTGGCTCATGGCGATCGAAGGCGCGTAAGAAACATAGCACGGCTCGTGGTAGAGCACTTCGTCTCCTGGATTAAGCACCGCCCGCAGGATCAGGTCCAGTCCTTCACTGACACCGACGGTGATGATACATTCGCCTTCCGGGTTATAGTCAATGCCGAATTCTCTTGCAACGTAATTACAGCATTCCCGCCGCAGGCTGAGCATTCCCAGATTGGAGGTATAACTGGTGTGTCCGCGGTCCAAGGCGAAAATAGTGGCTTCCCGAATACCCCAGGGAGTGACGAAATCGGGTTCTCCTATGCCCAGTGAAATAACGCCTTCCCGGCTGCTTACCAGTTCAAAAAAATCGCGGATTCCGCTGCGCGGCAGTTCCGCGATATGTTTAGCCACCCAATTCGCTGAATCAGGGTGAGATTTTAAGTCGCTCATAATCTTCGTCCTTTTCCACTGTGAAACCGGAGTCTTTATATTTTTTCAAGAGAAAATGCGTCGCCGTCGATTGCACTCCCTCGATCGGCGCCAAACGGCTGGAAACAAAGAAAGCCAACTGCTGCAGACTTTCGCCTTCCACCTCCACGCGCAAGTCATACTGGCCTGAGACCAGATAAACACTGCGCACCTCATTGAATCGGCTGATGGCGCGAGCCACGCGGTCAAACCCGCCGTCGCGCTCAGGCAGCACCTGAACTTCAATCAATGCTTTTACTTCGCCGTTGCCGGAGAGTTCGTCATTGATCAAAGCGTGATAGCCGATAATTATCTTTTCATCTTCAAGTTCCGCTATCAATTCGGCCACGGTTTGCGGATCGCTTTGCAGTCGCTCGGCGATTTCCTCGTTGTTCAAACGAGCATTCTGCTGAAGCAGTTTAATGATTTTCCGGCGTAACTCAATATGCGTCATAAGATGTTCCTGTGTACGGGTTTCTTCATTCGCGGTTGTTTAATTACTGTTTTCACGGGACGGATTGCCGTGGTGCCGCCCGGCCTCGGGCGGTAAAAAACGGCGGAGGCCCGCCGTATCCAGGCATACCTCGTCCCCACACTTCGTCAATCCAATATTCCCGAAAAAGCCGGAGCAGGGTGTATGAGTATGTGCCGGTGTAAAGCAGGCATCGGAACGATATCCACTTACTCTTACACCTGCTCGTACACTCTGATCTTTTGTGCGGTTTCGACTAGCGACTAGCGACAAGCGACTCTAATACCGCGAGTGGGAGACTTATTGAATGGTTTCTGGTGTCAGGTTTCAAGTCTCCTGACACCTGAACACTGAAACTTGAAACCGCGAGTCTCATACAAGCCCGGCCGCCGGCGCGAAGCGCCTGATACCCCGAGGGAGAGACTTGGTTACGGGCAATACATCTGGAGCGCCCGCGTCCTCGCGGGCATTAAGGTGTGCTCGCAAGGGAACGGGCTCTTTTATGGCTCGCGGGGACCTG
>PUNB01000023.1 GCA_003552565.1 Lentisphaerota bacterium | reverse complement strand
TCTTAAAGCGGCGCCGGGCCGCCGCACTCCAAAGATGCTTCGCATCAGTTCAGGACACCGAGCCGAAGGCTCTTTCGGAGTGCGGTGAGTTCTCACCGCTTTGGTATAGAAGCTTATGTGAGACTTCGAATATATAACCTTGTCTCGAACCTGATTCCAAATTTTTTTACTTATAACCTGCATCCGTAAAATAGGAATCAGGTATAAGGCAGCCAGGAGCGCTGATCGATGTTCAGCAGGTTGTCTGCTGCTTCCGGTCCTGTTTCTGAACCGGCGGCATAGAAATGCAGCGGCAGACTGCTTTGCCTGCCTTGCCGCCAGTCTTCCAGAATAGGTGTAAGCAGCTGCCAGGCGATATCGATATTATCGCTGCGCAGGAACAGGGTCTGATCTCCGAGCATGGCGTCGAGCAGCAGGCGGGCATAGGCATCAATGGCCGCTTTCTGGAAGACATCTTCATAACGGAAGCTCAGGTTGAGATTGCCGAGGCAGAGCTTAGGTCCCGGGCGTTTGGCCTGGATACCCAGACAAACGCCTTCCTGCGGCTGGATGCGCATTTTCAGGGTATTGGCCTGCAAGTCCTCGGACTCGAGCGGATGGAAGATGGAGTGCGGCACTTCCTTAAAAACGATCACAGCTTCACTGGCTCTGGCGGCGAGCCGTTTGCCGGATCGCAGGTAGAAGGGCACACCTTTCCAGCGCCAGTTTTCGATGAAAAGTTTCATGGCCGCGAAAGTTTCGGTCATTGACTCCGGTTCTACTCCCTCCTCTTGTCGGTAAGCGGGCACAGGCTCACCGTTTATTCGGCCTTCACTGTATTGCCCGCGCACCACCTGTTCCGGCAGTTCTCCGGGGTTCAGAGGATGCACGGAATTAAGCAGTTTAACCTTTTCATCCCGTACGTGGTCGGCGGCGAAGGAAACCGGCGGTTCCATGGCGATCAGCGCCATGATCTGCAGCAGGTGGTTCTGGAACATATCCCGCAGCAGCCCGGTGCTGTCGAAATATCCCGCTCGGTGTTCAATGCCGATATCCTCGGCCACGGTAATCTGTACATGGTCAATGTAACGCCGATTCCAGAGCGGTTCGAAGACACTGTTGGCGAAGCGCAGAATCATAATGTTCTGCACGGTTTCTTTGCCTAGATAATGATCGATACGGTAAACCTGTTCTTCTTTAAGGTTGGAGGCGAGTACTGTTTCCAAGTGCCGCGAGGATGGCAGGTCATGGCCGAAAGGTTTTTCAAATATCACCCGGCGCCAGGGGGATTGTTCGCCGCCTTCGTCGAGCAGGCCGTTTTGACCGAGCTGTTCCAGGATGGGCTGATACATGGATGGGGGCATGGATAGGTAAAACAGCAGGTTGTCCTGGACATCATAGCGGCGGGACAGCTGCCGCAGTTTGTGGTTAAGGCGCTCATAGGCTTGAGCATCCTGATAATCATCGGCCTGATAGTGACAGAGCTCAACGAATTTATCGAGTGCTTGGCCGGCTTCGGAGACATTTGCAGACAACTTGTCTTTGATTCGTTGACGAAAGTCCTCGTCCCGCATTTGGGTGCGAGCGAACCCCAGAAGGAAAAAATTGTCCGGCAGATAACCGTTGGCAAAAAGACTGAAAAGGCTAGGAAGGAGTTTGCGAAAAGTAAGGTCGCCAGAGGCGCCGAAAATGACCATGCCGCAAGCCCGCGGCTTTTCTTCCGCACAGTGAATATTGTTAGAAGGCTGAGGCACTGACTGGCTGAAGTTCATAAGCTGTGGATCCTGATTAATATTTATGGGTTTGTTGCTAGAGAACAAGTACCATACCGGACTGGGTACTCGGCTCACGATTACTGAACTCTCAAAAGCGACGGGAAAGAGTAATCTTTCCGCAGCTGCCCCATTATTTGCGTTTCCGCCTGTCTCATGGCGGCGCGGTTTGCGGGGGTGTCATCAGCGCGGCCGGCGAGGTGCAGCAGTCCGTGAACCATGTAGAGTATTATTTCCGTTTCCAGCTCGGTATTATAGCTTGGCGCTCTTTGGGCGGCGACCGCGGGACAGATGTAAACCTCTCCGCTGACGATGTCTTCGTTTTCGGCTTCATCCATGGTGATTGATTCCGGGGGGTGAAGCGGTCGGCCGAGATCAAAGGCCACTACGTCGGTCCGTCGTTTTCTGCCCAGGAAATGGTGATTCAGCTGGCGAATTTTATTTTCTGACACGAAGATCAAATCGATTATCGGCTCGGCTGTGCCGGGGTGTTCGGCGTGGGCGTTGTGTCCAGCCAGTCCGGCCGCTTTTTCAGCCATTTCGGCGGTCTTTTTCGGGTCGAGGATTGTCAGTTTTCTGGTTTGATTGTTGATTCTGATTCTGGTCATCGTTTTTGTTCCCCTTGTCGTAAGGAGCGCGGCTGTGGTACATGGTGGAAAGTGTTCTGGACAGAGCCTGCCGCACCAGCGCCAGTTCCTGAAAGGTCAGGTTGGCCTGATCCAGCTGGCCGTCCTGCAGGCGGCTGCTGATGATTTCGCCGACCAGGGTTTCAATTTTCTGCGGGGTCGGTTTTTCCAATGATCTGGCGGCGGCTTCGCAGGAGTCCGCCAGACCGATCAGAACTGTTTCCTTGCGTTGCGGCAGCGGTCCGGGATAACGGTATTCATGCTGGCCGGGAGTCTTGTTGCGCCCATTGCGCCCCGACTGCTGGTTCTGTTGGGAAGCTCGATAGAAAAAATGCGATATCAGGCTGGTGCCGTGATGCTGAGCGATGGATTCGCGCAGGGTTTTGTTAAGCTTGTAATCAGCGGCCAGAGCCAATCCTTCCTTGACGTGATTAAGGATGATCAGACTGCTCATGCGAGGCTGCAGATTGCTGTGGGCGTCGCGTTCTCCGGAGTCGATGGTGTTTTCGGTGAAATATTCCGCCTGAGGAATTTTGCCTATGTCATGGAAATACGCGCCCACTCGCGCCAGCAGCGGATTGGCGTTTATGGAGCTGGCCGCCTGTTCCGCCAGGATGGCGACCATCAGGCTGTGGTGGAATGTGCCGGGCGCCTCGAATTGCAGGCGACGTAACAGAGGATGGTTAAGGTCGCTCATTTCGAGCAGGCTGATATCTGTGACGACACCGAAAATATATTCAAAAACAGGCATGACCGCCGAAGCCAGGATAGCGGTTGCTAGACCGTTGGCCAGGCCGATCAAAGCCAGGCGGGCAAAAGCTTCAGTGGGCGCACCGCGGTCGATCAGGAAAAGGGCGGCGCTGAAGAAGACGGCCATACCGAGCCAGATGCCGGCCTGGAACATGTGAATACGACGGCGGGCCCGGTGGATCAGCAGGGCGCCGACAAAACTGGTAATCAGTCCGGCGATAAATATCTCCATGGAGCCGTTCGCCAGCAGAGCGACGATCAGGCTGGTGAAAACCGAGATCCAGATCGCCAGACGTAAATTCAGCAGCTGGGCGGCCAGCACTGCCGCCATGGCGTATGGAACGGCGGCCAGCAGAAAGAAAGAGGAAATTTCCTGAACCGCGAAAAGGTGGATGGTTGATCGAGATAGCAGCAGCTGAATAATCACCAGTGTAAACACCAGCAGAACGCGGCCGCGCTCCTGCATGGAAGGCTGATCGAAAAGGAAAAGGCCGCAGCCGAATCCCAGCACCAGGATGAATATCAGAGCAATGGTCGCCAAACGTTCAGGCGGGAACAGTTCATGTTCTTGGTCCTGCAGGCGCATCTGGAGGTTATGAGTGCGGAGCTTGTCGTGCACGGCATCAGTGATGATTTCGCCCTCGCGCAAGAGGACATCGCCGGCGCTGACAGTGCGGGTGATATCTTCAATCTGGGCGGCGGCGGACTGTCGGTAGGCGGAGGTCTGCAGTTGATCGAAAGACAGGTTGGCCGTGATTATGGTTTCACTTAATATTTCGGCGATTTTTTCTTCTTCCCCGGGACGGCGAGTCGGCAGTTCCGTGCGGACTTTTTGCAGGACGGCTTCCACTGCTTCCTCCGGGGTTGGGATTTCTTCGATTCGCTGAACGAGGGAACGGCTTTCCCGCTCCGGATCAATAATACGCACTTGTTCCCGCGAACCAGGGCGCTGTTCGAAAAGCTCTTCTTCTTGTTCAGGCCTGATTCCCTGTCGTAAGACAGTGGTTAATATCTGCTTGAGTCCGTCGGTCCATTCCTGTCGGTTCATGAGTCGCTGGACGGTTTCGGGCGAGACTTCCTGTCGGTTTATTTTCTGGACTATTTCCCGCGCCAGGGGCGGGGAAGAAGGCGGGGATACGTCATCCTGTTCTTCGAGAGAGAGAGACTTATAGAATGAGATCAGCTCCTCCAGATGGCTGATTCTTTCCTGTTTCAGCTCGGTGTCAACCCGAAAAACCAGCGGCTCCTCTTCCAGAGCGAGGTCTCGCTGTTTTTCGGTCTGTTCCAGGTCAGTGTACTCGAAGTCGACCTCGGCGTAAACAGTTTGGTCGGCAGTTTCCCCGGCGACATGGTGGACTGTCAAGCGCGGCTGGCGGTAAAAAAGCGCGGCGGCGGTAATCATCCATAAAAGCAGCATCAGGACGGTGAAAAACAAAGGATGCAGGCGCCAAACGTGGAAATCTTTTTTCTGCCCCGGAGGGGCGGCAGAGGAGTTGAAATGGTTGAAAACTTTCCTCCCCGGCTGGCGATCAACCCGTTTTTTATCCCGGGATTTAACCGGCGCTTTCATGGAGTTGCGGTTTTTTTTCTTTTGCGGTGGCATAAAGAGAAATTTCCTGAGGCTGTCAACTTGATTAATCCATTAATGTACGGCTAGCCTGAGGTAATGCGAAAAGGGTTTTGTGGAGCTCACAAGCTCGAAAGCGGCTGTGCGTTCCACGCCCAATCGGATTAAGGCGAAAGATTATGAGGAAAGATTAGGGATGAACGGGTGCGCCCCTTAATCTTTTGCCCTAATCTTTCGCCTTAATCTCGTTTCCGACACCTTTTCGCGGAGGGTCTAGCCTGAGGTTATGGTTTGTTCCTTTAAGGGGTCGCCGGGATTGTCAATTCAATATTTTCCGGCAGGTTGTCAGGATTATCAATGATATTCCTATTGGCTTGATATATTAGCTGCCACGATTCGGTATTGCCGTAGAATTTTCGGGCGATGCTGGATAGTGAATCGCCGGGCTGTACTTTATAGGTTCTGTTTCCGGTGCTTCTTCCGTCTCCCGCTGGAGGGTTGCGGGACCAGGGGACGAAGCGAACGTTCGGGTTAAGGCCGCGGGAATAGTCCGCTGGGGCGGAGGCTCTTCCGGGATTGGCGGCGAGGTTCGGGGAGGAAGACTGTCCGCGACCGCTCCGGCCGGCCGATGATTGCGCCGCGGGAGCTGCGGCTCTCGGGGAGGTGCTGTAATTACGCGTCCCGGGGCGGGATTCCCGGATGCCGCGGGAGTCGGAGCGGGAGGTATTAGAGCCTTCCCCGCCGGCGCAGGCTGTCAGCAGAGCCGCGAAGACTATGCATAAAACACCGGACAAGACGGGCTTTCTCATGGTTTTCAGCCTATCGCATTTTGCGAAATATTAGCACTGCGTTATGGCCGCCGAATCCAAGACTGATATTCATCGTTGTTTCGGGGCTGGCTTCCCGGGCGTTGTTGGGCACGTAGTCGAGGTCGCACTCCGGGTCCGGGTTCTGGTAATTGATAGTGGGCGGAAGGACACCGTTTTTCAGGGTCATGATGGCGGCGGTTGACTCAAGGCCGCCGGCGGCTCCGAGGGTGTGGCCGGTCATTGACTTGGTGCTGCTCACGGGAATCTTGCTGCCAAGAGTTCTTTTGATGGCCATGGTTTCCACTTTGTCGTTTAAGGGGGTGGAAGTGCCGTGGGCGTTAATGTAATCGATTTGTTCCGCCGGGATTTCGGCTTGTCGAAGTGCTGCCTCGATGGCGCGGCTGGCGCCGTCCCCCTGGGGATCCGGGGCGGTTATATGGTGGGCATCGCCGCTGGAGCCGTAGCCGATTATTTCGGCGTGAATATCGGCATTGCGCCGGCGGGCGTTTTCCAGTGATTCCAGGACCAGGACACCGGCTCCTTCGGAGGGCACAAAGCCGTCACGTTCAGCGTCGAATGGCCGGCTGGCATGAGTCGGGTCATCGTTTCGTTCGCTGAGCGCCCGCATGGCGCAGAAGCCATTGACACCGAGTCGCGACAGACAGGCTTCAGCACCGCCGGTGACCACAGCGTCGGCATCGCCGCGGCGAATCAGCCACATGGCTTCACCGATAGAATGGGCGCCGGAGGCGCAGGCGGTGACCACGCACAGGTTGGGTCCGCGGAAGCCGTAATTTATGGAGATATAGCCTGAAGCCATGTCGGCAATCAGCATCGGCACCATTAGAGGAGAGGATTTTCTCGGTCCCCGTTCGCGGAGGATTCGGGCCTGGTTTTCCAGGGTGCTGATACCGCCGATGCCGGAGCCCACCAGGACGGCGATACGGTCGGGGTCGGTGGTGTCGCTGTCAAGCCCTGAAGCGCCGATGGCTTCGTGAGCGGCGGCATAGGCGTAATGACAGAATTTGTCCAGCTTTTTGGCTTCTTTCGGGCCGATGTAATCCTCGATGTTGAAGTCATTCACTTCACCAGCTATGCGGCAGCGCAGATCGGAGGCGTCAAATTGAGTGATTTCAGAAATTCCGGAACGTCCTTCCACGAGACTGTTCCAGAAAGAATTGACACCGATGCCGACACTTGAGACTATGCCCATGCCGGTGATTACTACGCGTTTATCGGGATTCATGCTCATAACTGTGATTATACCCCAATTATAAAAGCGCGCCGGAAAAAGCAGTGCCTTTTAACCGGCGCATTTTATTTTTGTCGAGCGGTTAGGCCTGCATTTTTTCGATATACTGGATTGCTTCTCCTACCGTAGTCAGTTTTTCCGCTTCTTCATCCGGTATTTCGGCTCCGAATTCTTCTTCCAAAGCCATTACCAGTTCCACGGTGTCGAGAGAATCAGCACCCAGATCTTCGACGAACTTGGCGTTGTCAACGACCTGTTCAGGATTGACACTCAGTTGCTCGACAATGATTTCCTTGACGCGATCAGAAGTTGACGACATGATTAGACTCCCTTTATTGAGCTCGGGTGAGCTTTTTTTATGATTCTTTTTCTTTCTCGGTTTCGGTTAATGACTCGTCATGCCGGACCGTGAATATGCGGTTTTCCGGCAAAACGATAATGTGATTGCATATCAGTAAAAAATCAAGTGATGTTTGAAGAAAACTTGAAATTCATCAGGAAAAGGCGAACCGCCGGTTCGGCCGGGGCTATTTGCCTCAGGCGGGAAATTGTTTTTCGGCTACTTTTGTTAACCGGCATCAGCCCTGACGCATTGTGAAGCGCTTACATTACCATTCCCCCGTCGATATTCAATACTTGTCCAGTGATATAATCAGCATCTTTGCTGGCCAGAAAACGCACGGCTCTAGCGACATCCTCTGAAACGCCGGGCCGGTGCAAGGGGATATGCGAGAGGAATTCTTCGCGTGCCTGATCCGAGAGTTTGCCGGTCATTTCTGTTTCGATATAACCGGGTGCCACCGCGTTGACCTGAATGTTCCGGGATGCCAGTTCTTTGGCGGCGCTTTTGGTTAAACCTATGACTCCGGCTTTGGAGGCGCTGTAATTGGCCTGTCCGGCGTTGCCCATTACCCCGACGACTGAGGCGATGTTGACAATTTTACCGCTCCGAGCCTTGATCAGCGGCCGGGTTGCCGCTTTAATACAGTTGAAAGTGCCTTTCAGGTTAACGGCAATAACCTGATCCCACTCTTCTTCTTTCATACGCATAAGCAGGTTGTCGCGAGTGATGCCGGCATTGTTAATGAGAATGTCGAGGCGGCCGAAGTCGGCGAGTACGTTTTTGATCATATTTTCAGCGTCCTGCGGGGAGGAAACATCGGCGCTGTAATGCCGGGCGTCGCACCCTTGCCGCTGCAGTTCTTCGGCGGTTGCACGAGCGGTTTCGGCGGCCACGTCAACCACTGCGATACGGGCGCCGCAGCCGGCGAGTTCTTCGCATACAGCCTTGCCGATACCCCGGGCGCCGCCGGTTACTAACGCAACTTTTTCCTGTAATATCTGCATGGTGTTTATTTCCTTTCTTTGATATGGTTGGCGGCTTCTTTGAGCTGTTCCGCCGTGCCGCCGGATAAGACGGGGAATTTGCGATCTATACGTTTAATGAATCCGCTGAGTGCGGTGCCGGGGCCCAATTCAATGAGCAGGTCGCTTTTTTCCATCATCACTCGGGCGCATTTTTCCCATTGCACACTGCCGGTGACCTGGGCCTGCAGGCTGGTTTTAATGGATGCCGGATCCTCGGCCGCAGCACCGGTGAAGTTCTGGACAACCGGGCAGGCGGGGCGGGCGATTTCAGCCTGTGCAATCAGTGGTTTGAACTTTTCTTCAGCTTTCTGCATCAGGCGTGAATGGAAGGCTCCGGCAACTGATAGAGGTACAATGCGTTTGACTCCTTCCTCCCGCAAGTCGCTGACGGTTTTGTCCACTAGTTCCTTACGGCCGCTGATGACCACTTGTCCCGGGCTGTTGTAATTAGCCACATCAATTGAGTTCCGCTGGCAGGCGGTTTCAACAAGGGCCGGGTCGGCATTAAGCACCGCAGCCATGGCGCCGTCGCTGGCGGCGCAGGCCTCGGCCATGAACTGTCCTCTTTTATCGAGGAGCCAAAGTCCGGTTTCGAAAGTGACTGCATCGGCGGCCTGAAGTGCGGCGAATTCGCCCAGGCTGAGGCCGGCGCAGGCTGTCGGGCTGAAAGCGTCGGAATCCAGCTGTTCCCGCAGTAAGGCCAGACATGCCAGGCTCATTGTGTAGATGGCGGGCTGGCAGTTGGCGGTGTCGGTCAGATCTTCAATGGAGCCGTGAAAGCAAAGATCACTTATCGAGCGGCCGAGCTGTGCGTCCGCCTGGTCGAAAATTTTGCGGGCGGCAAGCGATGCTTCCGCCAAATCCGCTCCCATGCCCGGATATTGGGCTCCCTGGCCGGCGAAAATCAGGCCTATGCGTTGGTTAGACATGGTTTTCCTTATTTTTTGTTATGCTTGTGGGTGTTTTCTCCAGGCGTAATAATACGCCTGCGCGGTAACAGGCGGCGGCGCTGCGCGGTAACAGGCGGCGGCGCTGCGCGGTAACAGGCGGCGGCGCTGCGCGGTAACAGGCGGCGGCGCTGCGCGG
>PUNB01000181.1 GCA_003552565.1 Lentisphaerota bacterium | reverse complement strand
TGACATTTTTATGGATTAGGGCGAAAGATTAAGAGGAAAGATTAGGAAAAGACGGGTGCGCCCCTTAATCTTTTGCCCTAATCTTTCGCCTTAATCGGCCATGTAACACCCTCTAAGTCTCTCCCTCGGGGTATGTGTCGCATCGCGCCGGCGATTGGGCTTATGTGAAGCCCAATATTGAATGGTGAATTTCGAAGTGGAACTGGTCGCTCTTTGCGAAACTCAACATTCAGACAAAAAATCCTTTCCTGAGATATCAACTGATTTGAAAGGAGGCAGTTGTCTCTTAAGTTAACAGCCTTGACGCGAACCTCGGAAAAAAGCTGTGTATTATTCAGGATAATAAGCGGATGATCTCTACAGACAGTCACCGACGACCATTCGATCCTCCTTCTTCCGAGGTGATGGATTTCCTCAACCGCCTTAAGCTCAAAGAAGAATCACTTTTATCGGCCATTGCGAAACTTGAAAGGCTGGCTGAATTTTTAGAAAGTGAGAATCGGAAATATAATTTAACCCGGCTGAACAACCCCTCCGACTTTTGGTCCAAGCACGTTGCTGATTCGATGGCGCTCGCTCTTTTTTTCCCCGAGCTGGTGCAGCGCGAAATAACAATGGCGGATGTCGGCTGCGGCGCCGGCTTTCCGCTTTTTCCTTTGGCCTGCTTTTTCCCCGGTTTGCATATTGTCGGACTTGAAGCGACCCAGAAAAAAGTGGAGTTTATCAAAGAAGCGGTTTCACTTCTCCAGCTTGATAATGTGGAAGTGGTTCATCAGCAGGCGCGGGAAGCCGCCAGGAGTGAGCCTTTTCAGCAATCTTTTGATGTGGTCACGGCCCGGGCGGTAGGAACGAGTGCGAAATTGCTGGCGCATACGCGTAGTTTACTGAAACAGGGGCCGGAACAAGGGAGGATTATACTTTACAAGACCCCCAAGGCGTTGGCTGAAGAAAGGGTGGAGCTGGAACGGGAGTGTGCCAAGAGGTGCTTTCGTTGGCAGGCGACCAATGCGCTGGCATTGCCGGAGGGAGGCGGCGAACGCCTGTTGGTGGAAATCCGTTCCGGTTTCTAGTCTGAGGTTATGCGAAAAGGTGTATGCGTCCCCTGTACGCACAAAAAATGTGCTTCTTCGCAAAATCTGTGGGTAGATGAAGTTGTTGTCCCAACAGGGTATGGCCTGTTGGTTGTGGTATTGAGTGCAATTGGTGCGTTACGAGGGCGGAATTATCTCGTAACGATAAATTTGGAGGCGGAAATGAAGAGATTTGTGTGTACGAGTACGTGTACGAGTACGGGGAGACTATGAGCAGACTGTTCGATCATGAAGACCTGAGGTTGTACCAGGCTAAGATCGACTTCGTCGCTTGGCTTGAAGCGTTGTGATCTGAGGAGCATCTCGGATGAATGATCGGCTGTTAGCCGTACTCGTACACGCTGATCTCCCTCACTTAATCCCGTACTTCATCGAAGCGTTTGTTAAGTAGAAACACCCTGTCACTCGACAGCGGTTAAGTCCAGCGAATCATTGTCGATCATCAGACGCAATTTATCCAGAGCCTGATTCTGAATCTGGCGGATGCGTTCGCGAGTGCGGCCGATAATTCGGCTGACTTCTTCCAGGGTGTGCGGACGTTCGCCATCCAAGCCGAATCTCAGCTGCAGAATGTTCCGCTCCCGGTCTTCCAGCCGGCTCACCAGCTCGAGCATGTGGAAAAGTGTTTCATCGTCCTGCACGATTTCGTCAGGGGAGGTGGCGGAATCGTCTGGTATAATGTCGCGAAATTCCCCTTCCTCGCCTTGTTGGATCGGATCGTGCAGGGAGATTGTGGTGGTTTTCCCCAGCCTAAGTCCTGAGACCGTTCTTTCGGTAAGGTTGACGACTTCGGCGATTTCCGCGTTTGTGGGTTCGCGCCCCAGCTCCTCGCGCATTTTAGTGCGGGCGTTCTGAATCTTGCTGATTTTGGTCGCGGACTGTACGGGGATTCTTATGGTTCGGGACTGATTGGCCAAGGCTCTACGCATGGATTGTTTGATCCACCAGGCCGCATAGCTGCTCAGTTTAGCGCCTTTGGAGGGATCGAATTTCTCCACTGCCCGCATCAGGCCGATGTTGCCTTCAGAGATCAGATCAAGCAAAGGCAGCCCTAAACCTTTAAAGTCATGAGCGATTTTGACGACCAGACGGAGATTGCTGCGAATCAGTCTGATACGAGCGCCTTCCGAGCCATGCTTGATCTCCTCGGCCAGATCCACTTCCTCTTCAGGTGTCACCAAAGGGTACTGGCCGATGTGCTGCATGTACATTTTCATGGTGTCATTGTCTGATAACATATTGACAAAACTCCGTTATATTACAGGTTCGCAGGTCAATTGATTAAATTTTTGGTTTTTCCCTTAAAGTAATGCTGAAAAACCATGTTCGTCAAAATTTAGGCTCTTTCTCATAACGAATGGGTTGCTAATCGTTTTTTCTTAGATTTTGTGGGTAACACCTTGGTTTCAGGTGTCATGGCATTCACAGTTCGATAATTTTGAATTCACAAAAATATGAGTTTATCACCCACGGGATTAAAGTATGTTTTGGCACCGGTTTCTCTGCCGGCTTCCGGATGTCCATCAGCGACATTGCCTGAATTTCCAGCGAGCCAGCAACCTGTTAATATAATTGCTGAATCAGAAAAAGCAAGTCGAAATGGATAAAAAATTATGAATTTCACCTGTCAACATTCAAAGCTTCACGGCCAAGTTCCAATTCCCGGTTCCAAGTCCCATATGATCAGGGGGCTGGTCATGGGAGGGTTGGCCGATGGAGAAAGTTTTCTTGAGCAGCCCCTGGAAGCCGCGGACACAGAATCCGCGGCTTCGGCGGTCAGTGCTTTGGGAGCCGAAGTGGTTAAAAGTGCCGCCTGCTGGTCCGTGCATGGTTGTGGCGCCCGCCCGCGAGCGAGCGGTTCTTTGGTGGATGTCGGCAATTCCGGCACCACTGTAAACTTGACAATGTCGATGGCGGCCTTGCTTCCCTCCGGTCAGTCCATGCGCTTCATCGGTGATGAGCAGATTCAGCGCCGTCCCGTCGGACCGCTGCTGCGTTCTCTGCGGGATCTGGGAGCGCGGGCGGAGTCGGAGCGAGAAAACGACTGTCCGCCGCTGATTGTCGGCGGTCGCATGAGCGGCGGCACGACGCGCCTGGAGGCACGCAACAGTCAATATCTCAGCAGTTTATTGCTGGCTTGTCCGCTCGCCGATGGCGACACGATTGTCGAGGTGCCGCTGCTTTATGAAGCGGCGTACGTGAAAATGACCCTCGATTGGCTGAAAATGCAAAACGTTAAAATAGAATACACGTCTGATTTGCAAAAGTTTCATATTTTCGGCGGTCAGAGATATCAGCCTTTTCGCCGTCGCATTCCCGGTGACTTTTCCTCAGCCACTTTTTTCCTGGCAGCGGGAGCTTTGCCAGGTAACCAAGTGCTTTGTCAGGGGTTGGATATCGAGGATACACAAGGCGATAAGGCGGTAGTGGATTATCTGCGTCAGTTTGGCGCCGACGTACGGGTGTCGGAGGCCGGCATTGAGGTGAAAGCACTGCGCCTGCAGGGGCTGGAGCTGGATCTTAACGATACCCCCGACGCTCTGCCGGCATTGGCGGTGCTGGCATGTTTCGCTGATGGAGAAACGCGATTAGTGAATGTGCCGCAGGCCAGAATCAAAGAGACTGACCGGATTGCGGTAATGGCTGAGGAGTTGATGAAGATGGGGGCTGATATTGAAGAGCTTGAGGACGGTTTGCGAATACGTCGCAGCCGCTTGCGGGGCGCCAGGGTGGCAGGTCATGGAGATCACAGAGTGGTTATGGCGCTGGCGCTGGCCGGTATGGCCGCCGACGGCACAACCGAGATTGCCGGAGCGGAGTCCGCTTCGATCACCTTTCCCGATTTTCATAAACTTATGCAGCGGCTGGGAGGAAAGCTGAGTCTGGAGGGGTGAAGAACCGCAGAACACGAGAAAAAGTCAACAAAAATTTTCGCATATTTCGCGTATTCTGTGGTTTTCGTGGCTATAAAAAGACGAAGTCTCACATAAGCCCGACCGCCGGCGCAAGGCGCCTGATACCACGAGGCAGAAACACTTTTTGAACAGAAGACCGCGAAGTTCGCTAAGAGTTTGTGATATAAAATATATTTCTTTGCGTTCTTTGCGACCTTCTGTAAATATTAAGCTTCATACAAGCCTTTTAAGTTTGGGGCCTTCGGGAGTGTCTTCAACCATCCAGCCCAGCTCTGTCAGCTGATCCCGCAGCGAGTCGGCGCGGGCGAAGTCTTTTTGCTTTCTGGCCTCCTGTCTTTCTCGCGCCATCCGTTCAATTTCCGGCGGCACGGGTTCTTTTTTATCCGGTTCGATAACTCCCAGCACGGAGTCGAATTGTGACAGCAGGTGAAGGAGCTTGTTTGATTGCTGAGAGGATATGTTGTTTTGGTCCAGCAGCCGGTTGACATCGCGGATCATATTGAACAGGGCGGCAAGCGCTTCGGCGGTGTTCAGGTCGTCCGCCAAAGCGGAGCGAAAATCGCTTTCAGCTCGCTCTATCACACTTTTAAACTGTTGATTATTGTCCTCCAAGGACTTATCCTGACATCGTCGCAGACGTTCAGTGAAGTCATCTATCCTTTCAAGGGCGGCTTTGGCATCGCGGCATCCTTGGAAAGTGAAGTTCAGGGGCTGGCGATAATGGGTGCCTAGAAGCACATAACGCAATTCGCGGCCTGAAAAGTTTTTATCAAGTAAATCACGCAGAGTAAAGAAATTCCCCAATGATTTGGACATTTTTTTACCTTCAACAATCAAATGAGCGCAGTGCAGCCAGTAGCGGACGAACTGGCGTCCGGTGGCGGCTTCACTTTGGGCGATTTCATCTTCGTGATGCGGGAACATATTGTCCACTCCGCCGGTATGAATATCGAAGCTTTCGCCAAGGTATTTCATGCTCATAGCGCTGCATTCCAGGTGCCAGCCGGGGCGTCCGGGACCCCAGGGGCTGTCCCACCAGACATCGCCGTCTTCCGGTTCCCGGGCTTTCCAGAGGGCGAAGTCGGAAACTGATTCTTTGTCGTATTCGTCATGGTTAACTCTGCCGCTTGAACGCAGCTGCTGAGGATCGAGGTTTACCAGACAGCCGTACTTGGGATAACGCGAAATAGAAAAATAAACCGAGCCGTCCTCAGTCTGATAGGCCACCTTGCGTTCGAGCAGTTTCCGCACTAAATCAATCATCTCCGGGATATGTTCCGTGGCTGCCGGATAATGTTCCGCCGGTTCGATCCGCAGTGTTTTCAAGTCGGCAAAGAAAGCGTCTTTGTAGCGCTGGGTGAACTGATTGAGCGGCAGTCCCTCCTTGGCCGCGTCGCGGATGGTCTTATCGTCAACATCAGTCAGATTCATCACCTGATTGACTCGCAGGCCGAAATATTTAAGTGTGCGCCGCAGTATATCTTCGAAAATATAAGCACGATAGTTGCCGATATGCGGATAATTGTATACAGTCGGGCCGCAGGTGTAGAGTCCGGCCTGGCCGGGATTCAGGGGGATGAATTTTTCTTTGCGACGTGAAAGAGAATTGTAAAATTGTAAATCCATGATGTTTTATATTGATTGTTGTTCAGTGTTTAAGGCTGCGGTCAGACCGAGGCAAGATACCGTGAAAGCAGAAAAAAACAAGGGCTTGAGATGAAACATCGTATTGTCAAGTCCTGACTAAAAGTTGACATTTTATGAATAGCTAAGACCTCAGGCGAAAAGGTTTCGGAAACGAGAACAAGGCGAAAGATTAGGGCAAAAGATTAAGGGGGCGCACCCGTTTTTCCCTAATCTTTCGTCATAATCTTTCGCCTTAATCCAATTGGCCGCGGAACGCACAGCCACTTTCGAGTTTGTGAGCTTCGCGCAGAACCCTTTTCGCACGGGTTACAGCTGCAGATGGTTTCATGCGTTCTTGATAACCGTTTTCGGAAAGCTATATTTCACCGTATTTAAAAAGCTGAATGAATCAGGAAAAAACAAGTTTATGAACATATATCAAATTATTATTGTTGCTGCCCTATTGGGAGACGCAGTACTTAACTTCATTGCCGATTTGCTCAATCTTCGATGCCTGTCCTCCGAGGTTCCGGAGGAATTCAGGGATATACATGATCAGGAGAGCTATGCAAAATCACAGGCATATACTCGAGAGAGAACTCGTTTCAGCTGGCTCTCTTCAACCTTTGGCTTGGCGGCGCTCTTGATTTTCTGGGGATTCGGAGGGTTTGCCGCGCTTCATTCCTGGGTGGAAACGCTTGAATGGAACATGGTTTTTACTGGAGTTTTGTATATTTTTCTACTTGTATTGGGGCGCAGTGTGATCAAACTGCCCTTCAGGATTTATTCCACCTTTGTGATCGAAGAGCGATATGGTTTCAATCGGACCACCCCCGGCACGTTTGTTCTGGATATGTTGAAAGCATGGCTTGTGGGCGGGATTATCGGCCTGCCGTTGCTGGCGGCGATTTTACTTCTTTTTGACTGGGCCGGAGAGTGGGGCTGGCTTTACGGATGGGCGGTCACCGCCGTGACGCTGCTGGTGATACAGTTCGTGGCGCCTCGATGGATCATGCCTTTGTTTAATAAATTCAAACCACTTGAGGATGAGGAACTTAAGCAAAAGATTGAACAGATGGCCGAGAAGGCCGATTTCCCGGTACGGGACGTAGCGGAAATGGACGGTTCCCGCCGCAGCAGCAAGGCTAACGCTTTTTTTGCCGGCTTCGGTCGTAATCGACGCATAGCTTTGTTCGACACCTTGATTGCCAACCATACACACGATGAGATTGTCGCGGTGCTGGCTCATGAAATCGGTCATTTTCGCAAAAAACACATTCCGCTGAATATGGCTCTGGGGATCATTCACGCAGGGGTTCTGTTTTACCTTTTGTCAATATTTCTCGAGCATCAGGGGCTTTATGAAGCTTTCCATATAACTGACGGTCAGCCGATATACGCCGGCCTGGTCTTTTTCAGCCTCTTATATCATCCAATAGAAATGGCGCTGTCGTTTTTTCTTGGTATAATGTCCAGGCGATTTGAGTATACGGCTGATCATTTCGCGAAAGAATTGACCGGCAGCGGCGAAGTTCTGGCGCAGGCTCTGAAGAAATTGAGCCGTGACAGCCTGTCTAATTTAACCCCTCATCCTTTTTATGTTTATCTGAATTATTCCCATCCTCCGGTTCTGAACAGGATAAGACACCTGCGCGACAGGGGTTGAGCATTCTTCCTTATGTGAGACTTCGCGTTGTTAACCTTGTCCCGAATCCGCCTGAGGCGGACAAGACAAAGTTTTTTATGCCGCACCAGTCTCCCCCTCGGGGTATCCGGCGCGTCGCGCCGCGGTTGGCCTTATGTGAGACTTCGTCTCGGTGATCAGTTATCAGTCATCCGAGTACCGTACTTGTACACGTACTCGTACACTCAAATCTTCGAGGTCAGAAATAATGACGATTAGCGTGTACGACTACGTGTAAAAGTACGTAAAGTCTCACCCTTGGGGTATCAGGCGCGTCGCGCCGGTGGCGGTCGGGCTTATTCGCGGCTCCAGCCCCCGCAGGGGGCGGCACAACTTCATCAGCCAAACCGCCGATGCATCGCCCGCAGGGGGAAGTTGTCGCCGGGGCAGACGGTGCCTCTGGGTTCCACTTCTTTGTGTCCGACGAATCTGGGTCTGATTCCCAGTATCCCCCCCCTGCAGCCAGCGCATGAGCTGGTTAAAAGCATCCATCTGCTTTTCGGTCGGCCGTTGCTCCATGAAATTACCGACGAGACAGATACCGATGGCCTGCTGATTAATATTGAAACTGCGCACATGGCCGCCATGCTGCTGGCGCATCCAGCGAGAGCCGACTTCAATCACGCCGTCGTCTGAATTTACACCGTTGCCGATAACAAAATGATAGGCCAGGCCGTTGGTCATGCCTCGGTTTCGATGGGTTTTATCGTATGATTCCGCGTTGCCGTAGCGGATGCCGCTGTGATGGACGATGACCATCCTCCAGCGTCCGGGTTCGATGCGGATATTCGAGGTTAAACTTTGAACTTGCGCCAGCCGGTCAAGCGAACCGGTGCCGGCTGGTATTCGCAGTGTCTGGCCAGTGCGGATTAAATCCGAGGAGAGGTTGTTCGCTTGTTTGATTTGAGCAACACTGGCGCCATACAGACGGGCCAGATGACTCAGGGTTTCTCCGCTTCGCACGATATGTGTGCGGCCCGCCAGCAAAGAAGCAAAAGGCGCCAGCGCCACACTGCCGACTCCGAGTGTCAGAGCGTGTCGTAAAAATCGTCTGCGGGTGCAGTTTTTCATGGTTAACAGGCTTATGTGAGACTCAAGGTTTCAGTGTTCAGGCGTCTGAAACCCGAAACCAATCAACAAGTCTTATCCTCAGGGTATTTGGAGTGCAGCGTTGGCGGTCGGGGCTTGTAATTAGCTATCAATGAGTTATTGAGTAATATAATGTTTCATGACTGTAAAACAAGTAAACAAGAGGTATTTTTAATAATGAATTGCAAAAAACTATTGTTTGTTGCTGGTCTTCTGTTGACTGCTGTCGTTTTTACTGTTCAGGCGGATGATTTCACGGAACGGCGAGAGCGCATGGTGGAAGCACAGCTAGCCGCCAGAGGAATCGAGGATCCGGCCACGCTTGAGGCGATGGGCACCGTGCCCAGGCATGAATTTGTGCCTCGCGCTCAGCGACATCGGGCCTACGCCGACCGTCCAGTGCCGATCGGCCACGGGCAGACTATATCACAGCCTTACATCGTTGCCTATATGACTGAACTTCTGGAACTGGAGGAGGGGCAGAGAGTCCTGGAAATAGGCACCGGTTCAGGGTATCAGGCGGCTGTTCTGGCGGAAATTATTGACCAGGTTTACACCATAGAGATTATCGAGGAATTGGCTGAGTTCGGCGGCGGCAACCTGCTCCGCAACGGCTATGACGAGGTGCAGGTAAAGCATGCGGATGGATACTACGGCTGGAAGGAGCACGCTCCGTTTGACGCCATTATGGTGACTGCCGCCGCGGCTCATATACCTCCGCCTTTGGTGGAGCAGCTGAAAGACGGCGGCGTGATGGTGATTCCTGTGGGACATCCTTTTCAGACGCAACAGCTGATGCGGGTTGAAAAAAAGGACGGAGAGGTAACCACCGAAAGTTTAATGGCGGTAAGATTTGTTCCTTTGACGAGGGATGAAGATTAGCTGGGGGGTATGCGAAAAGGTGTTTACGGTCTATACACGCACGAATAATAAAACCTTGTCTCGTTATGT
>PUNB01000183.1 GCA_003552565.1 Lentisphaerota bacterium | reverse complement strand
GGCGCACAGCAACCGCGAAATACGACGACGATGACACAGCATCGCCTTTCGAATTTCGCGGCCACTGTGCATCCAGAATACACTTGTCCAATGCGACGTTTGAAGCGTGACACGACACTAGTCCCCGCCGCTTGGTTGCAATCCCAGTTCCTGCAGGCATCGGCGGAAATCTTCCGGCAAAGGCGCTTCGTATTCTTTCAGTCCGTCGGTTCCGGGATGGGGGAAAGTCAGTCTATGCGCATGCAGCATTTGTCTTTTCGGGGTTGTTTCCAGCGACTTCTGTTTACCGCCGTATACGCGGTCGCCGAGGATCGGATGATTAATATAGGCGCAATGAACCCTTATCTGATGGGTGCGCCCGGTTTCGATGCGAACTTCCAGCAGAGCTGCATGGCGATTCCGGCACAGGGTTTTGTAGTGAGTGCGGGCGATCTTGCCATCCTTCTCCAGTACAGACATTTTCTTGCGGTCCCGGGGGTGGCGGCCGAACCGTGTTTCTATGCAGCCGGAGGGGTTTTCCACTTCGCCGTAAACCAGCGCCAGATAGACTTTTTCCACTTTTCGTTCTTTGAAAGCGGCCTTTAGTTTTTGTTCGGCCTGCCGGTTTTTCGCCGTCAGCATGATTCCGGAAGTGTCCTTGTCCAGCCGATGGACAATGCCGGGCCGAAGTTCATCGGTGGTCATGGATGCGAAAGCGCTCCGGTCATGGTGCAGCAGTCCATGCACCAGGGTGATGCCGGATTCGTTCCGGGCCGGATGCACAGTCAGCCCCGCCGGTTTGTTCAGCACTAGAATGTCATGGTCTTCATAAAGTATCTGAAAATCCACTGGCGCCGGCTCCGGCGCCTCAGTCTGCTCCGGCGGCGGCCAGGAGATCAGGATGGTTTCACCTTTTCGCAAGCGATGATCTTTTTTCACCGGCTGATGCGGTGACAGCAGAATTCTTTCTTCTCTGATGCATTGCTGCACCAGCGACCGGGAATGTTCCGGGAAAAGACGGCTGAGAAACTTGTCAATCCTCTCTCCGGCGGCACTGGCGGGAACCGCCACGGTGATGGCGTGGTTTGAAGGTGTGTTCATATTTTTATGAAGTCCGAAGCCGTACCATGAGATGAAAAAACCTTGTCTAGGGTTTCATAAAACTCTTTTTCCTGATGCCGAATGCTGGCCGGATACCTCTTTTCAGAACTCACTTGTATGAGACTTCGCATTGTTAACCTTGTCCCGAATCCGCCTCAGGCGGATCACAAACCTAATTCCAAAGTCAAAAAACACTGGACAAGGTTCGGGACAAAGTTTTTTATGCCGCATCAGTCTCACCCTTGTGGTATCAGGCGCCTTGCGCCGGCGGCCGGGCTTGTATGAGACTCGTGGTTTCAGTGTTCAGGTGTCAGGAAAACAAAAGACAGCGAAGGAAGCGGGTCGACTAAGTGTGTTACGCTTCATGCCCCAATACACTTAATTGCTTTCTTAATCACCACCCTTGCTCGGATACACTTAATCGACCCGCTTAACCGACAAAAATGACAAAGACGCTATTTTAACACAATTTTCGGGTGCTCCTCATACTCGGCGCAAAGAGTCAGAAGTTTACTTATCCTCCGAGGGCAGGACTGCGAAAACAAAGGAGGCGAAACTCGGCAGCGCCACCAGCCGGGAGTTGATCGCGACCTCCATTCTGGCGGCGCCGGTGGCGAGTTCAGCGGTTTGTTCGCCGCTCAGGGTGAAAAGCCATTCTCCGTTTTTACCCTCCCGAGGCCGTGCTTCATCTTTGATCTTCAATTCATCGGCGCTGTCGAAAACCAGAAAATCGATGGCGGCCAGTTCATTCGCGGGGTACGGGCGCTGTTCTTCTTTAATTGTCAGGCTGAATTCAGCCGCTTCTCCCTGTTTGACAAAATTCGGCCCTCTCAGGCGGGGTTCGGGTATTCTGGGGGTGTCAAATCCCAGCCATTTATCGCTGGAGTCGGGAAAATCCTCAAAGCGTCGAAGTACCACAATATTCTCCACCGGCCGGGCTGAGTGCAGATAAAAGGGTCCGTTTCCGACCCAGTAATGGCGCCTTTCACGGCGCCATCGGGCTAAATTCTGATATCGCTGCGCGGCTTCTTCCTTATCTATGTACTGCCCAAGTTTGCCTTCGTAAGGGATGTAGTTTTGCGCTTTCGCTCTTTGCAGATGACGGTCGAGAACCGGCAGGCTGGGGCCGCTGACCAGATTCATCCATTCCGCTCCGAGCTGGTCGGCTTTGTCCGATGAAAAAGCCAGGGTGCCTTCGCGTTCGGCCAGGATTCCGAGAACCAGCAAATGCCAGGCGGAGGCTCCAGGGGCGCGGTTTCCAGCTATCCACTCGACATCAGGAAAAATCTGATCACTATAGATTTCAATTTCCAATGGTTCTTCGGAAATGATGCGCCAGCCCCGGAAATGGGCGGTGAATGATTGAAATATCGGCACTGCGGAACGGTCAAACAGTGGACTGTTCTCATCCGCTCGCTCAAAAAGCATAATCCACGGCAGAATGATATCCGCCAGTGAGGCGCTGGAGCCGTCATGCCAAAGGCGCTGCTTGAATTTTTCTTCAAAAACCACCCGCGTTCGGGTGCGCGCTTCAACGCCATCGGGAAATTTTTCCCCGATGGTGATAAATCGTTCTTTATCGCTATCCCATTCAATCCAGGTGTCTTCGGGAACTTGGATTTTTTCTTTTCGCTTCAGTTCCGCCCAGTCGAGAGTCTTCTGGACGGGGATGTCTTCACGCACTGTCACCTCCGCCTTCTGAATACGCTGAGGACGAAAGAGTCCGGTGAAAGGATCGGGCAGAACCACCGGGTCATGTAGAGACCGGGTTATCATACGGTCGAAAATCCAATTGGTGCCGGCCACCGGATTCCAGGGTTCGGTCAGCAGGCTGGGAACGCCGATGGTCATTCTGCCGCCTTGCCGGTCAGTGAAACGCAAGGTATAAGGCCAGAGAGCCGAGCCGCTGAAACCGCCGGCCAGATCGGCGGCGAATTCCACATTCCCGGCGTAAGCCCAGGCACTCTGCTGATCCACCAGCCACACGCGAGTGGATTCCCGCATGGCCAGTTCCATGCCGCGGGCCATCATGTCTTGGCGTTCTTCCCAAGTATCATAAGCCCGGCGGCGCAGCGCCTCGGCCACTTCATCAAGTTCCTTTTCCGGAGTGTACGCCTGCCACAGTGGTTCCGGCCGGCCGCGGGGGGTGTAGAATTGGTCCAGTTCTCCGGCCTGGTCGCGGTTGATGATAATTGAGATCCAGCTGCCGGTGTAAAGATGCCAGCCGCCGCCGGCCGGATCGGAGGCGATCCAGATGCGGGAGGCTTCTTCGGCGGTTCTGTACATTCTGTTGACCCTGAATCCCAGCTCTTCCATAACATTGCCGACATAATCGCCAAGCTGTTGCCGAGCATCCTCGGTGCGGATGAGCAGTTTAAGTTCAACCGGTTCGCCTTTGTAAAACCAACTATCCTGCCGCTTTTCAGCACCCAGTTCCCGCATTCTGGAGCTGATGGTTTCTTCCGCCCGCAGGCGATCATGAGCGTAGCGTAGCTCCAGAGTACGGGCTTCGGGTGCTAAACGGGCGTAGTCCGGAAAGACCGTGCTGATCGGCAGATAGCGCGGCGAAGCCAGGCCGCCGAAAACTTCATCGGCGATATAGTCTCGATCCAAAAGCCGGTTCATGGCCTGACGTATTTCCCGACAGTGAAAGGGATTGAACTGCTGAGGATCCGAAAACTCGGCGGTGTTCATAGTCAGTTCCACCGAGGCTCCGTAGGATATCGTATGCTGGACGCGGGGAGACTCAAGAATGCGCCGGTGGATTACGGGGTTGGTGATCCCACTGGCGTAGAGGTCGATGGCGCCTCTCTCGATTTGATTAACCATTTGGCCCGGGTCCGGCTGCTGGACAAATACAATTTCATCCAGCCAGGCTCCGCGCCTGTTCTCAATCATGCCGGGGCTGTCCGGACTCTCTTGGCGCTGCTCGGCCGAGCCGGAACCGGCGGCGGCGATACAGGCCGCGGCTGCAAAAATCATCAGCATGATCGTTGAAAGGTGCAAACGCGAATGTCGCTTGAGTTTCTTTAGAGCGTTCATGTTTTCCTCACCTGTTCTTATGTACCAGCCATATCCCGCCGGCGGTGAAAGCCAGGGTCGGCAGAGCGCCGGCGATAAAGGGCGGCAGTATATTGTGATTGCCCATCACCAGCAGCACCTGATTGACAACATAATACAAGGCGGTCAGACCGACGGCGCAGGCGAATCCTCGAAGAGCGGCGACTCTGCTGCGGCCGGCGTTCATGCCCACTCCCAGCAGGGCGGTCAGAATACATGACAAAGGCAGGGTCAGGCGATGCCAGGCCATGGTGCGGAAAATCCTCAGAGTGCCGGGCGCCGCGCCTTCTTCATCCCGCAGAAAAGCGCGTATACGCTGCAGATTCATATTTTCAGTCGGACGCAGGTGTACATATATGTCCCGCGGTTTTTCCTGCAGTTCATCAGTTTCATACTTCTGAAATGGTTCCTCCCGCACCGGCAGAGTGTCTTCCGGACTGTATTCAAAGAAGTAGCCATCGCTGAAAAGCCAGCCGTCCTGTTTGTGTTCCGCCTTCGCGGCTCTGATCTCCCAGTCAATGGAGTTGGTTTCAGTGTCGAATTGCTTGACCGAGACTCCTTCCTGCACTCCGTGCTGATCAAAGTTTTCGAAAAACCAGTAACGATTGCGGCTGTGGTTATGATAAGCCAGGCGGATGTTTTCCCGGTCACTTTTTTCTTCGGCCCCGCCGGTCAGAATTTCATGTTTTATTCTTTCGGATATCTCTTCGTGTCTGAACATTACCGCTTCGTTCAGCCAGAAAAGGGCCGCGCCCGCCAAAGCCGCTCCCAGCCAGATCGGCAGACAGAACTGGACAACGGAAATACCGGAGGCCCGGACGGCGGTAATTTCATGATTCCGGGCCAGGGTGCTTAAGACGTAACTGACGGATAGAAGAATGGAAATCGGCAGCACATGCACCAAATGAACCGATTGGCGATAAAGAAAAAAAGCGCTTATCTGCCAGAATCCAGCGTCAGCTTCGAGAAAATCATGCAATTGATCCAGCAATTCACCAATAAGGAAAAGAAAAGAAAAACCAATCAGGCAGACGATGAAAAAGAGCAGATACTGTCGCCCCAGGTAGAAAAAAAGTGTGCCTGATATTCTGGAGCGGCCTTGTTTCCGTGCTTCTTTTAAAGTGCGGGAATGATTTTTATTCGATGAGGGCTTGAATTGACGCATGTGCTTACTATAATTGCTAAAATGCAATTCGCTTTGCTGGAAAACAAAATTATGGTTTCAAAGGAATGTATTGTTTATGATTGAATGTCCAGAAGAATTGTTGTATCATCCTCGTCATTTCTGGGTTAGGCTCAATGAATCCGGCACTGAGGCGGAGGTGGGGATAACTGATGAAATGCAGGATCGGCTGCCGGAAATAGTCAGTGTGGATCTGCCCCTGGAGGGAAGTGACGTGGAGATCGACGCCCCTTGTTTCCATTTGCATCTGCCTTCCGGCATCCGCCATTTGAAAAGCCCGTTGAGCGGGGAGATTATCGCTGTCAACGAGGAAGTGCTGGATAATCCTGATCTGCTCCATTTAGCTCCCTACCGCTATTGGCTGGTTAGAATGCACGTGGATACCCCTGAAGAAGTGCATCTGCTGTTGAATGCCGAACGCTACAACACTTACTTAGAGTCTTTATAGCTATGCGACTGAGAATACTTCGTTCGCTTGAATTAATGTTTATCGGTCTTTTGGTGCTGATGATTATGATGGTTGAGTCCACCATTCGACCGCACTTGCCTGAACGTCCGTTTTCCATGCTGCTGCTGGTGCCGTTGGCGCTGATCCTTCTCGGCGCTTTGCTTTTTCCTTTAACCGCCGGATCCGATTCGGAACCGGAGACGCCGACGGTTCGCAGGCTGAAAATAAGCGCTATAACAGCCTTCGGACTGGCGCCATTCTTCGTCTGGCAGTTCAGGCTGTATGAACAATTATATTTTCTTTCGGCCGGATTTGTTTTTCTTCTGGCCTTGCAGATTTATCTTATATCCCTGGCTCAGCTGGTGGAAAAGCGTTTTGTTCGTCTGCGCCGTTTCTCTTTAGCGCGTATATCTCGTTTCGCTGGCATCAGTGTCACTCCTTTTATGTTGGCCGTCACGGTGATGATTTATCTGCATGTTCTTCAGTTCGGCGGCGCTCCGGGGGTATCGGTGGTGCAGTCTCCTTATGCCGTCTGGCTGCGGATAACCCCGGTTATCAGGAATATCTTCGGTTTGTCCTTTCTCTTGGTATTAACGGTGGCGGGGATTCTGTTGATCTGCTTCGGCGGTGAATTGCTTTCCACGGGGACGGGAGACCGCCAGGGGGATGATGAAGACTCTTGTTGTAATTGAGTGGACAGCTGTTTGAACAACGTTGAACATTCTTTTATTTGCAATCTTTCGCTCCGCCGGGGCAAGCCCGGCGGGGGCGTATGAACTTTAAGTCTCCGGAGATACCTTTCCGGATTGTTAGGGCAGCAATACAGAAGATTGCGAGGGCGTGAACCCTGTCGACGAGAGCGGATTACGAGTAAAGTGCGCCTCCATCGTCCACCGCTCTCGCATGCCATGCCGTAGACTTGGCGGAGGCAGGTCGCCCGCTATCGTTTACCGAAATGGACAAAAATTGAGTTAAGAAGAAATCAAGATGAAACAACCGGAATTAATAGTGGCACTGGATGTTGATACGGCCGGGGAGGCGCTGGCGCTTGCCGATTCCCTGGGGCCGGAAGTGCAATGGGTGAAGGTCGGAAAACAGCTGTTCACCCGGGAAGGACCGGCGGTGGTCAATAGTTTGCGCCGGGAATGCGGCAAAAAAGTTTTCCTGGACTTGAAATTTCATGACATTCCCAACACGGTCGCCGGTGCTGTTAGAGCTGCCGCCTCCATGGGAGTTGAGATGGTTAACATTCATGCCTCCGGCGGTTGCGCCATGATCGCCGCGGCCGCGCGAGCTGTGGAGAACACATCCACAATACTGGTGGCGGTGACGGTTCTGACCAGCCTGGATGAAGAGGAAACGCGCCGGCTCGGCTGGCGGGATAAACCGGCGGAGCAGGTCTTAAGATTGGCCCGGCTCAGCGCCGAGGCCGGTGCGGCCGGGGTGGTCTGTTCCGCCTGGGAGATTGAACGGCTGAGATATCATTTGGGGCCGGACTTTATTCTGGTGGTGCCGGGGATCAGGCCCGCGCAGGCTGGAAATCAGGATCAGAAACGAGTAATGACACCGGAAAAAGCGGTGCGCGCCGGCGCTGATTACCTGGTGGTCGGACGGCCAGTAACCGGAGCCGACGAACCGGCGCGGGCCGCCGCCGCCATCAGAGAGTCGATGAACAGCGAGAGGTGAAGTGTTTGCTCCCATCTAAAAAACCAACAATTAGCAACCCGCTCTTTTTTAAAAGAAACGTAATTGTATCATCGGTTAAAATGAAGGGACTGTATAATATAAGAAACGCACGACAGGCAGGATCAATAATATTTCATTGCCGATTCCGGTTTGTATGTTTTTGTGCCGGTTTCCTGCTGTTGGCGGCCGCCAATCTTTGCGCTCATAAAGTGCCGGAGCGTCATTTGGTTTATACCTCCGGTCATTTTTTAGTCAGAGGCCAGGCTGAAGTCGAATATAAGTACGGGAATTTGCGAAGTCTGGCTGAAACGCTGCCCTATGAAAACACTCACGCGGCTGGAGAGGATCAGTTTCGCCGACACCTGGGGAAAGAAACCCTGCGAATTAGAGGGGATGTGAACATGCGGCTGATGCCGAGCTATCGTTTGACAGCTTACGTGCAGCCGGAAAGCTGGCGTACATTCCGGGCGGTACGCTGGAAAAACGGATTCCCGGATGTACTGTTTGATTTCTTTGACGAAGAAGTGCTGATTTCTCAGGCCCGTCCTGAGACAGGCGGTTTTTTTGAGCGACTGAGAGAAATGTTCGGCTCAGGAGGAGGGGGTGACGGATTCCCTGAATTTTCCATGCGCGGCCCTTTCGGAGAAATTCATGGCGGCGGGAAATTAACTGACTTAATGACGGTCTTCTTAGATTTGGAGAAAAAATTCACTCTTGGCGATAAGCCGCCGGAGGAGACGTTTTATCTGACCGCCATGCGCAGGGATTCATCGAATATTTATGTCGCGCGTTTTGAACCGGAAGAAGTGGAATCAGTCAATCTTGAAGTAAATGGAAGGCCGCTGGAGCGTCCGGCCGCGCGCTGCCAGGTTTCCTTGTATTATGGGTATCCCGTGGAGTTGCGCGGTGGTCCGACCATTGCTTCTTTGGCGGCGCGTTTTCTGCCGGATAAAACGAGAGAGGAGGCAATGTCCATGATCCGCGAGGTCTCGCGGGTGGAGCAATCTATGCGGGAATACGAGCGGCGTTTCATTGTCCTGCCCGTCACGATTTCGGCCTATAACCGAATACATCGATCCGATAAAGAATTTGAGGGGCCGTTCGGTCTGGCCGAGTCAATGACTATTTGGATAGACAAAGAGCTGGGAATTCCTTTGCGGGCTGAAACCCGCCTCTATGGTTTTCCGGCGGATGTTATGTTGTCAGGCTCCGATGAGCAATATCTGCGATTGCTGGAGGAGGGATTGTGATTACTTGTATGAAACTTAACTTTTACAGAAGGCCGCAAAGATCGCAAAGGGGAGACAAGAAGAATGGTTTGCGGATTGCTTCGGGAGCAATTCACAAACCTCTGTCACCTTGGCCGCTCGCAGTACAAGCGGCAGATCATATAATGGAGGGCGAGCAGCTTGCCTGAGCCACACGAAGAGTGGTCAGGTCCCCGCGAGCCAAAACAGAGCCCGTTCCCCTGCGAGTACACCTTAATGGCCGCGAGGACCTGACACACTTTCAAAAATTCCATAATGACAGCGATGTGAGATAAGATTTACGGCCAAGTGGTCAGGCAGGCTGCGGCCGCTCCCGAGGTGTTGCCCGTAACCGGGTCTCACCCTCGGGGTATCCGGGGTGCTTTGCCGGCGGTCGGGCTTATGTGAGACACGGTTCGTTGTTCGTTTTACATCAGTGTTAATCAGTGTCCATTCGTGGTTTTCTTTCATGTTTTTTTTCACCACGGATTAACACGGATACACACGGATAGGGTTACGTTTCTGCGTCAGCCGTTGTTTCCATCCGGGGTATCCGGCCCGCATCGCGCTGGAGTTCGGGCTTGTATGAAACACCGGGCCGGCGGAGCTTCCGACTTCGTGCGTTGGCTGCTGTTAATCCGTCGCTAGTCGCTGGTCGCTAGTCAAAAAG
>PUNB01000087.1 GCA_003552565.1 Lentisphaerota bacterium | reverse complement strand
GTTATCGTCGGCGAATATATACTTAAAGCCGGTTTCGGCCAAGCTTTGCAGAGTGGTGTAGTCATAAGCCTCCTCCGGCGGCCGAAACCCCAGGGGGCGTTCTCCGATATGTTCCTGAATATAATCAACCGTGCTTTGCAAACGAGACGTTTGAACCTCTCTGGGGAGGCCTCGAAAAACATCGTGGTCATCGCCATGCACCGCCATTTCGCCGGTTCCGATTTCAGCCTCGGAACCGCGAGCTATTCTCTGCAAAAGGTCGACATACAGGTCCGCCGGTTCAGTCAGTAAAAAATAAGTGAGAACTTCCAGGTTATCCACACCGGCGACACCACGAACATTGCCGAACGCCGTCTCAGTGTCCATGGAAAAAGCCGCCGCCCGCTGGTAAGGGTAAGGCCAAGGCTCAATCTCCACCGTCGCCCGGCCTTGAAACCAGTCAAAGGTGTTGGTCAGCAGCTGATGGAAATTCTGACTGGTCTCAAGATCCCCGCCCACGCCGTCTATAGAGAACCCCAGCCAGAGGAACCTGCCATCTCCGTACGAACCGGCGGACAGGGCGCTTCGAGGCGCGGCGTCGTCAAATGTTTCCTCAGTTTCGGTGGCGGCGCTCATCCAGAAAGCCAGGGACTGGCCGTTCCCGCTGACCATGGCAGGATGACTTTGTTCCACGGCCAAATGCTGCAGTACCGGCACGCGTGATGTAAGATATGCCGGCCGGTCCTTAATCACCCACCAGGAAGTACTTTCTTCCGCCCCTGGGATGGGATCGGTCCGATAGTTCAGACCAAGAGACTCGGCCATAGTCGGACCGCTGTCGATGTCAGCCAGCCGAACACCGCTTTGCCCGGTCAGGATCAACGCCCCTCCCCGACTGAGGAATTCAAGAATTGCTTCCGCGTGCCCGCGAGCGACTTGCCTCGACTCCGGAAGCACCAGCAGGTCATAGGCGGCAAGTCCCTGTTCCTCAACAAAATCCGCCGAGAGCATATCCACATGCTCGAAATACCCCAGCAAATAATTCCGCCACAATAGCGGTCTTTGCCGGCGGGCATCTTCTTCCAGTTCGGGAGCCACTTCCACATCAGGCCGTAAATCAATGATTCCCGCTCTTTCAATGGCCTGAGTGACGGCAAAGCCGCCGCTCAGCAGTAATACAGACATTAATAAAACAATCACCGGAAGGAAGCGCAAAATGCCCAAGGAAATCATTTTATGATTGGAGTTGGAAGCTGTTTTCATCCTAAAGTTTTCCCATTTTTCTGAGCTGAATTTTCCAGCCTTCCGATTTCATCGGTTCTGCTAACTAGAGCTTGTGCGAAAAGGGTTCGAGACCTAGTTTTGTACTTTCCTAGTCTTGTCCGCCTCAGGCGGATCTCGCACTTAGTCTGAAAAATGAGGAATCGACAGAAAACCAGACAAGGTGCGAGACAAGGTGCGAGACAAGATGTCAAAAATCCGAAGTCTCACATAAACTTAAAACTCATAAAACAAATTAAACATAACCCCGAAATAGTTATAATTGTCATCATCTTCTCTCGGCGACCCGCTATAGGTAAAATTAACTTCTCCGAACCATTGTTCGCTAAGCTGCCGGTTGAAGTTCACATTCAGACTCCTTGAGACTCCGCCTGCTTCGTCATCAGTGAAGGTATCAGGAAAATACGCCTCCAATTCCAGCCGGTAGTCAAAATCCCACCAGAACGGCCCGGCCACTCGCGCGCCCACCAGCGGACCGCTGTAGGAGCTGGGAGACCAGTAGAAGTCGGACTCACTGGTAAAAGAAATGCTGCGCCATCCCGCCAGCAGATCAATCGACGGCTGATCCTCGTCCCGGTCTCGAAAACGATAATAAGGACGCACCAGAAGTGATGTGCGCAGATTGCTGTCGGAAAAAGAGCTGTAGGAAAGGAATCCCTCAAAGAAAAGCCGGTTGATCGGCTCCCTGTGCTCCACCTCTGGAGGCGGTTCACTGTCCCAGTCAAGCCGAATAGTATCCACATCCACCCCACCGGCAAGCGCGCGAAGAGTGCCGACTTCATGTATCGCTGAACGATGGGAATATTCCAGGGACAGGGTATTGATCGGGCTCAGGTCGTAGCTGCCTCGCAGGCCGCCGCCGAAAACATTGCCGCCGAGACTGTAACTGCCGAGCTGCACCCAGGCGGAACCGGTCACATACTCGGCCAAAGCGCCCTCAACCGCGCCGGTGATTTCCACTCCCGCGGAAGAGCCGCCGTCCCAGTCCACCTCGGCATCGGCGCTTTCGCTGAAATTATAAAAAGTCCCGCCGATGGTCCAGCGGGTGCCGTCGGAGTCATAATGATGGTAACGGCCGCCGAAACTGAAATGAGAGAATCCGTCGTTGTCACTGCCGGCTCCCAGGAATATATCCGCCTCCGGCCGCAAGGCCTCCTTGATCGCCTCCAGTCCAGCCAGTGCCCGTTCATTTTCCGGATCCATAAGCTCAATTCGTTCATAGCGCTCCCGGGCTTCGGCATAACGCCCCTGGAAACGATGCAGATCCGCCAATGCAGCCTGCATTTCGAGGTTCTCCGGATCAAAGATCAGCACTTCCTCCAGTTCCCTCTCGGCCTCGCGCCAATACTCCCTTCCCCAGGCCAGAACTTGTGATCTCTGCCGCCGCAATTCGAAATCGTATGGATCCCATTCCGTTAAAAGCCGGTATTCATCCACCGCCCGTCGCCGATATTCCGGCAGCCAGGAGAGCATTTGCGCATACTCCATACGCACTTCAAAGTCCTGAGGATAGCCGCGCAGGTAATAGCGATAATGAAATTCCGCCCGCCGGTAATCCTCGTCCTGGCGCAGCAGGCGCGCCAATTCCAAGTGAACTTCATGCTGTCTCGGGTCCTGGAGCAACTCTTCCCGCAGCCGCCGGATTTCCCGCAATCGCCGGCGAGCCATGATCTCTTCAGCTTCTTCAATCAAGGCCAGCGCCTGTCGATGGCGCGGCCGGATTTCAAGCACCTCCCGCGCATACTCCATAGACTCGAAATAGCGCTCCATGTCGAAGAGCATTTCAGCCAGTTCCATCCGCACCTCTAAGTCATCGGGCCGCCTCTCCGCCTCTTCCTCCAGCTTATCAAGCCGGCGGAACGGGTTTCGCTCAATCGTCCGTATTCTCGCCCGCGCAACTTCGTAATCCGGATCGATCCGCAGCACTTCCCGATAATGGTGCAGCGCCTCGTCCCATTCCGCTTCCATTTGATGAAGGCGGGCCAGCTGCCAATGCACATCCGCCCGCTCCGGCGCCAGCTCCAGAAGTTCAGTCAACTCTCTTCGCGCTTCCTGGTACTGCGCTTCCCACATGAGCATGGTGACTATTTCCATGCGCAGAGAGGTATCCTCCGGGTGATCACGCAGGCTGCGTCGAAGCTGATGAATTGATTCACGGTATTCTTCCAGATTGCGCAGCACTCGGGCGTATTCACGCCGCACGGAAGTTTCCTCAGGATTTTGCTGGAGGTAAAATTCAAAATGCTCCCGCGCTTCTCCATGCCTGCCGGCGGCGACGTAGAGGCGGGCCAGCTGCAAACGAATGTCTTCGTCCTCCGGCTCCTCGCGGTAAAGCTCCAGCATGTGACTTATGCTCAGCCTGCGCGCTTCCAGTCGCCGCTGGCGGCGCATCTCCTCGAGCTCGTCCAGACCATCAAGAGCGGGCTGAAACTCCGGGTCGATCTCCAGCGCCCGGCGGTAACGAGCGGCGGCACTGTCCATATCATCATTCCAGCGATAAATGTCCCCCAGCAACACCAGCGCTTCAAGATTCTCCGGTTCTCTCTCCAGCTTTTCCCTCAGCAGGCGGGCGGCGTCGGCGAAATTCTCATTCCAGGCCATCACCCGGATCATCTCCATGCGCGCCTCGGGATCGTCTTTTTCGGCCAGATAACTGCGGTAAGCGCCGATGGACTCGTCGAGTCGATCCCCCCAAGCCAGCATTCGAGCGTAGCGCAAACGCAAATGCAGCTCCTCCGGATATCTTTCGACTATCTGGCGGTAGTAAGCGGCCGCCCGCTCATAATCTTCTTCCTCCAGATAATCCATGCCGGGTGAAAGCATGACACTGAACATTTCTGCACGCACATCCGGGTCCGGCTCTTCCTCCAGGTATTGCAGATACAACTCTTCGGCCTTGTCAATGCGTCCCATGCGGGCGGCGAAACGGGCATAGGCCAGAATTACGCGGGGCTTGTCCGGCTCCAGAGAGTATGCCTTGGCGAAAGACTCCATGGCTTCTTCCGGGCGTTCCTTGCGGGCGTAAATTTCCGCCAGCTGCATGCGTAATTCCGCCGCCTCGGGATTCTGTTCTATTTCCCGTCGCAGTTCCGCCGCCCGGCGCGGCAGCTCGGCCCGAATCTCACGCCTCGCCAAGCTAAGCCACTCCGCCGCTTCTTCATCTTCCGGGCGCATACGCGACAACATTTCCGCCTGCTCCTCCAACTCCGGATAATCCTCTAAATGCAGATAAATACGGGCCAGCAATTTACGAGCGGAATAATCGAGCGGCCTGGAATCCAGATAGGACTCAAGCTGACGCGCCGCCTCGCCATACACCCCTTGTTCATAAAGCTGGCGCGCATGCTCGTATTGCGCCAGAGTTAATCTCGACGGTTCTTCAGCTCCTCCTGTAAATCCAGCAATGCCGAGAACACAAAACAACAACAGGATAATTCGCCGGCAACCCCAAATATTTTTCTTAAAACCGGACATTCATAATTCCCAGACTTTAGGTGCGCTATTTAGTAACGTTTATTAATATAAACATATTTGTCTGTGATGCAAATCAATAACATCAGTTCCCTCGATTTTTCCGGTATGGGCGCGAATGCTTCTCATCCGAACCATTGCCGCCGCCCAGACACCGCGCGGGTTTTTGAATCAGGCAACCCTCGCCGAGCAGTTCCTGTACATTTTCGCGAAATTCCGCCGTATTGTGGACACCATACTTATTTGAGCGAATGAAGGCCACTTCATTGGAGCCACAGATCACACACAGCACCAATGGAATATCGCCTGCGTAACGTTCACAAAGCCGGCGCAGGTCCTCCAGCTTGCCGTCCTTCAGGGTCATTTCATAAATATGCAGATGCACCTCTTGCGTCAACTGTTCCGGTGCTTCTTCCATGGGAATCAGACGATCAGCGATCAGACTGCCGTTTTTCCCCTCTTCCGGCGGCGGTCTGTACTGCCCTTCAACAAAGATCGGCGCCTCGGGCTGAATCAAGTCAGCGTAAGTTTCATAACGATCCGCAAAAACCGGACATTCAATGTACCCCTGCAGCCCTTCCAGGCGCAGCAGAGCCCATGGCCTTTGGTCTTTCTTACTCCGTTTAAAGTCTATGCCCGCGATAATACCGCCGACTCGAGTGTTCAAATTGCCATTCACCTGCGGCTGCTGCTCTTTCTGCTGCATTTCCAAGGGACTGTGAAGCTGGAATATATCAATAATCTCGCTGTAGCGGCTCAGCGGATGGCCGGTTACATAAAAGCCCAGCAGTTCTTTTTCACATCGCAGCAGGTCATGGGCTTCCCATTCGGGGATGTCCGGCGGCTCCATCCCCAGTTGACCTTTCTGCTGATCATCAAGCATATCAAACAGCGATCCCTGACCTGCGGTGCGATCCCGCAGCTGCCGCTGTCCGCGAGCCATGGCCTCATCAAGCATAGCAAAAACCTGGGAGCGCCGCCAGCCGAAACTGTCAAATGCACCCGCCCGGCAAAGATTTTCCAATACTCTTTTGTTAAGTTTACAGCCCACAGTTTCACAAAAGTCCAGCAGATTCTCAAAGGCTCCGTGTTCATCGCGGGCGGAAATGATCTGTTCGGCCGCCTGGGCCCCGACCCCTTTGACAGCTCCCAGGCCGAAACATATTCGATCACCGTCAACGGTGAAAGACCAGCCTGAAGTATTGACATCGGGCGGGGCGATTTCGATTTTCATCTCCCGGCATTCACGAATGAAAAAAGCCAGCTTATCGGCGTTGCCGATCTCGCTGTTCAGTACCGCGGCCATGAATTCCTTCGGATAGTTGGCTTTATAGTAAGCCGTGCGGTAAGACAGGAAGGCGTAGGCGGCACTATGGGATTTATTAAAACCGTACTCGGCGAATTTAGCCACCTTCTCCCAGATGGTATTGGCGGTTTTTTCGTCGATATTGTTTTCCGCGCACCCTTTAATGAACCGCTCTTTTTCCTTGCGCATCACCTCGATTTTCTTTTTTCCCATGGCTCGCCGCAAGATATCGGCCTGTCCCAGAGAAAACCCCGCCACCTGCTGAACCACCTGCATAACCTGCTCCTGATAGAGCATAATGCCATAGGTTTCAGCCAGGATCGGCTCCATTTGCGGCACATCGTAATCAATCTCGCGCTGACCGAGTTTTCTCTGAATAAACTCGTCCAGGAACTGCATCGGCCCGGGTCGATAAAGGGCGATCAGGGCAATGATATCCTCAATCCTGGCCACCCCGAAACGCCGACATAAATCCCGCATACCGGAAGATTCCAACTGAAAAACCCCCACCGTGTTGCCTTTGTTGAGCAGCTCAAACGCGGCCGGATCATCCATGGGAATTTGCTCGGGATGTGCGTTGACGCCATGATTTTCCTTGATCTGGTCGACTGTATCCTGAATAATGGTCAGGGTACGCAGCCCCAGGAAATCCATTTTCAGCAGTCCCAGGTCTTCACAGGGGCCGGCCGGATACTGGGTGATAACTTCATCGTTGGCTCCGCGCCCCAGAGGCACCAAGTCCGCCAGCGGCTGGTCACCGATAATCACTCCGGCGGCGTGAGTCGATGGATTGCGATTTAAACCTTCCAGGATTTTGGAGAACTTTAACACTTCTCCAACCCATTCCTCGCGCTGCTCCAGCTGCCGCAGTTCCTTACTGTTCTCCAGCGCTTCATCCAAGGTTATACCCGGATCGTTCGGTATCAGTTTGGTCAGCGTATTGACTTCCCCGAAGGCTCTGCCCATGGTGCGGGCGACATCCTTGATCACCGCTTTCGGTTTCAAGGTGCCGTAGGTTCCTATCTGGGCCACGTTAGCTTCACCGTATTTGTCGCGGACATAAGCGATCACCTCCTGCCGGCGCCGCTCACAAAGATCAATATCGAAATCCGGCGGACTGACCCGGTCGGGATTAAGAAAACGTTCAAACAGCAGCCCGTACTTGATCGGATCAATATCCGTGATTCGAGTCAGATACGCGACCAGACTGCCGGCGCCGCTGCCGCGCCCCGGACCCACGGGAATGCCGGACTCGCGGGCGAAGCGAATAAAGTCCCAGACCACTAGAAAATAACTGGTGAAGCCGGTCTGACTGATCACTTTCAGCTCGTAATCAAGCCGTTCAATAAGTTGACGCTGGTCTTCCTCAAGCCGCTCCTCCGGAAGCCGCGGGTTAAATTCGTAAAGCTCGGGAATGGCATCTAGACACAGTTCGCGGAGATACTCTTCACGAGAACGCCCTGAGGGCACTGAAAACACCGGATAATGATTCTCCATGTCATCTCCGACCTTAAGAGGCAGATGACAGCGCTCAGCCACCGCCAGGGTGTTGCGCAGAGCATCCGGCCGCTCGGAAAACAAGGCGGCCATCTCTTCGCCGCTTTTAAAATAGAATTCCTCCCCAGGATAACGCATGCGGTTAGTGTCGTGCAGATTGGACTGGGTGCCGATACACAAAAGCACATCATGCGCCTGAGCATGATTTTGGTGCAGATAATGCACATCATTAGTGGCCACCAGCGGCAGCTCGTATTCATCCGCCAGCCGGACAATCTCCCGATTGGCGCGCTTCTGTTCTTCCATACCGTGGTCCTGGATTTCCAGATAAAATCTGTCGCGCCCGAAAATATCCAGGTAGCACTCCAGTGAAGCGGCCGCGGCGCCGGGATTGCCTTCCAGTATATTCGCCGGCACCTCACCGGCGATACAGGCGGAGAGAGCGATCAATCCCTCAGAGTGTTGCGCCAGCACTTCTTTGTCAATGCGCGGTTTGTAATAAAAGCCTTCCAGCCAGGCCGCACTGTTCAAACGGCATAAATTGCTGTAACCAGTCCAATCCTCAGCCAGCAGCACCAAATGATACCCCTGTGTGTGGGGTCCCTGCTTGCCCCGCTCCCGGCGGTCGCCCGGAGCTACATAAAATTCACAGCCGATAATCGGTTTCACTCCGACTTTTTGAACAGCCTGATAAAAATTCACCGCCCCGCTCATATTGCCGTGGTCGGTGCAGGCCACCGCCGGCATACCAAGCTCCTTTGCCCTCTTCGCGATATCCTTGATTTTGCAGGCGCCGTCGAGCAGACTGAAATCGGTATGCAAATGTAAATGAACAAATTCCTCACTCATCTTTTTTTCCCGTACTTCGCTTTATTGTCCTTGCTAGACCCCGTGCGAAAAGGGTTTTATGGTCTATACACGCACGAATAATAAAACCTAGTCTCGCACCTTGTCTCGTCCGCCTCAGGCGGATCTGGTTTTCTTTCGATTCCTCTTTTTTTGGACTAAGTGCGAGACAAGGTGAGCACAAAATTAGGCCTCAACCCCTTTTCGCATGGGGTCTGGCTACGGACGATAGCGGTGGACGATGGAGACGCGCTTTACTTGTAACCCGCTCGCTTTCCGCCTGAGGCGGACTATCGTCGACCGAAATCTTATGTTTTACTGACCCTGACACCAAAGACCCCGCCCGGAAAGGGGGTTATGCCCCCGCCGGGCTTGTCCCGGCGGAGCAGCAGATTGGTTTTCAGAAATTTGCAGGCACCCCCCTCATTTCCGCGGAATTCCGGCGGGCATCACATGCCCCTCAATAAACAACCTGAAACCAATCCAGTTTTTCGCTGGATTCAATTGTTTCTACATGGCATTGACGCACTCTGGCGCCGGGCGGACCGCGGCGAAACCACTCGATCATAGCATCTACCGTATCCTCACTCCCCTGTACCATGGCTTCAACCGTACGGGCATCACGGTTGCGCACCCAGCCGCGCAGATTCCCGTGCTGCCGGGCCTGATTCACCGCCGAAAAACGAAATCCCACTCCGGTCACTCTGCCAGTAACAACTATCCTGACTGTTTTCATATTCGCCTCCGTTTCAAATAATTTCACATCCGCCCCATGGGGTGGCTGAACTAACCTTGTCCCGTTACCTTGTCTAGGGTTTCATAAACTCTTTTTCCCTAAGTCCGAATGCCGGCTGGATACCTCTTTTCAGAATTTCATTTGTATGAGCCTTAAGATTTTTATGGATTAGGGCGAAAGTTTAAGAGGAAAGATTAGGAAACGACGGGTGCGCCCCTTAATCTTTTGTCCTAATCTTTCGCCTTAATCGGCCATGTAACACCCTCTAAGTCTCTCCCTCAGGGTATCAGGCGCATCGCGCCGGCGGTCGGGCTTATATAAAACACCGGTTTTACAGCATGCAAAGAACGCAAAGTTATATTTTTTTTCACAGCCGTCCCATGAGATGAC
>PUNB01000192.1 GCA_003552565.1 Lentisphaerota bacterium | reverse complement strand
GTGCGCATGATATCCATGACTTCCCGATAGGGCCGGTCTTCATGGCCGCGGATCATCACTGCGGCATCAGGGCGGGAGCTGAAAGCCTCCTGCAGCCGCTCCGCCAGCTGGTGCAGGCTGAACCGCCTTTCGTCAACCAGAATTTCACCATCCCGCGTCAAATTGATCAGCAGATCGTCGGTGTCTTCTATACGCTCGGCGTCCATCTCCGGCGGCGAAACATCGACGGAATACTCAATCAGCGGAGCGGTGATCATAAAGACAATCAGCAGCAGGAAAGTCAAGTCCATCAGCGGCGTGATATTGATGCCGGTGAACTCCTGCAGTGAATCATGTCTTCGCTTTGCCATTATGCTCGTTGTCTCCAGTTATCCTCTAGGTGAAGGTGATTAGCGACCACGATAGTTTGAGGTTGCGCGAAAAGGGCTTTATGCCCCTGCCGGGCTTGTCCCGGTAGAGCAACAGATTAAGATTCAGGGCTTCATATACATGCTCTCATTCTTTTTTTTCAATCTGTCGCTCTGTGCCGGGACAAGCCCGGCAGGGGCGTTCAGCTCAAAACCTTCAACGACCCCTTTCCGGACGGGGTCTAGTTTGACTCAACTTCAGTCCTCTGTGTTGCGCAGGCGGAGCATGGAAACAAAATCATCGACAAAGTTGTCCATAGCGGTTATCGCCTGCCGGGTGGCGCTGTTCAGCAGGTTGAAGCCGACCACGGAGGGGATGGCCACGATCAGCCCGACCACGGTGGTCAGCAGAGCGCCGCTGACTCCCGGCGCCATGGCGCTGATGTCCGGCCGGCCGGCCTGAGCCATGCCGGCAAAAGCCATCATCACCCCCCAGACCGTACCCAGCAGCCCGAGAAAGGGACTGATGGTGACCGTGGTTCCGAGGATCGGAAGCCGTCTTTCCAAGTCGTTGATCTGCGAGGACACGGTTCTTTCCATGGCGCTGCGCACGCGATCAACCTCGTACGCCGAAAGCGGCCGGGGAAGACGATGTTCATGGCCGAAGCGTATGACTTCGCGATCACTGAGGTCAAGCAGGGTAATGATTTCGTTGACACCGCTTTGATAAACTTCCACCATCGGGCCGCTGGTGTGCCGGCTGCTCAAGGCCATGTCCAGTGGGCTTTGAGTATCCCGGAAATCATTTAGAAAATTTCGGTCTTTGCGGCGCTTGCCCCGTAGCGAGGTGGCTTTATCCACCATAATTGTCCAGGCCTGGATCGAAAAAACCAGCAGCAGGATTATAATAACCTTCGCGAAGCCGTCGCTTTGGTTGAAAACATAGACCACGCCGGCGGAGGCTAAAGGCAACGGGATCAGTGGAGTGAGTGCTGTCATCGACCGGATTTCCTTGCATTTTCCTTTTTCAAGTTCGTTGTTTAACATAGACGTTGAATGCGGAAAATAAAATCGATTTGGAAATAAATTCATGCTTTTTGTGAGCGAAGTTTTCCACAGCCTGCAGGGCGAATCAACCCAGGCGGGAAGACCGTGCGTTTTTATCCGACTCGCCGGCTGTAACCTGAGTTGCGCTTATTGTGACACGGCCTATGCCAGAAAACAGAGAAACGGCGGAGCGGCATCGCTTGCGGAATTGGTTGAAGAAATCGGTGAATTCGATTGTGAACTGGTGGAAATCACCGGCGGCGAACCGCTTCTACAGGCTGACACGGTCGCATTGGCTGAATGGCTGGTCGCGGACGGATACGAAGTGATGATTGAAACCAACGGCTCGGTTGAACTGCCGCCGAATCAAGGGTGGCGAATGATAATGGACATAAAATGCCCCGGCAGCGGTATGGCCGCTTCTTTTATGAAGGACAACCTGAGCAGGCTGGGACCAATTGATGAAATAAAATTCGTCATTAGCGGCCGCGAAGATTTTGAGTGGGCGACCGCGAAGATCAAGGATTGGCGGCTGGCGAAAGCACAGCGGACGATTATGATGTCGCCAGTGCCTGGACTTTGCGCGCCGGCTGAACTGGCTGAATGGATATTGCGGGAAGCGCCCTATGCGCGTTTACAGCTGCAGCTGCATAAAATCATCTGGCCGAAGGGAGAGCCGGGGGGGAATAATGTGTAATCTATAATCTGTAATGTGTAATTTATAATGACTGCGGGACTACGGGACTATGGGACTGCGGGACTACAGGACTGCGGGACTACAGGACTGCGGGACTACAGGACTGCGGGACTGCGGGACGACCGGGACTATGGGAGTGTGGGGGTATCAGAGTGTTGATTTTGTCAGTCGCTAGTCGCTAGTCGAAAATCGCTGTTCGCTGGCCGCAATTCGTAACCTGTGATGTGTAAGGCGTAATTTATAATGAAAACCACATCCACACCAAGGACGTATTATGAAGTTCTACAAATATCAGGCTCTGGGCAATGATTATATTGTTTTGAACGCAACGGAAGAAAAACTACCCGCGCCGAAGCGTATTGAACGGCTTTGTGATCGTCATTTCGGGGTCGGCGGAGACGGAGTTTTGTGGGGGCCTTTGTGGCCTGACAGCGAGGATTTTACTGCCCTGGCTCTGCAGGCTGGAGACAGCGTAAAGCATAACAGCGAAAAAGCACGTGCCGGCTTGAGGATTTTCAATCCCGATGGTTCGGAAGCTGAAAAAAGCGTCAACGGCCTGCGGATATTTTCGCGCTTTCTCTTTGACCGGGGCTGGCTCGATGAAAGACCGGTTCGCATTTTAACCTTGGGGGGAGAAGTGGGTGTATGCGTACGAGAAGGCGGCACCAAGGTGCGAGTGGAAATGGGACAGGTCGAATTCCGAGCGGAACGAATACCCGTGGAGGGGGAAGAAGGTGAAGTGGTGCGACGAAACCTGCGGCTGTCGGATCGGTCTTTTATTTATACCGCCGCCACTGTCGGCAATCCTCATTGCGTTATCCCAGTTGAGGAAGAAGAGATTTCACTCAAAGATCTCGCCCGCCGTTTCGGTCCCGAAATCGAACGGCACAGCCGTTTCCCCAGGCGGGTGAACGTTCAGTTTTTGCGGACTCGCGACGGAAGCAACATCGATATCGCCATCTGGGAACGCGGGGCAGGTTACACTCTGGCTTCCGGCAGCAGCGCCGCCGCCTGTGCCGCGGCCGCGTTCCGTTTAGGATTATCAGGGAAAAAAGTGAAAGTACACTCGGAAGGTGGAACGGTGGATATAGAGCTGAATGATCAATACGAAGTAATCATGGAGGGAACGGTGGCGAAGGTGGCGGAAGGAATTGTCAGTGATGAATTATGGAGCTGAAACATGTCAATGATTAAAAGAAAGCCGCGCTCTTCCATTCTTGACCGAAGCGGATGGACCAAAACTTGGCGGTCTCACCCAGACGTCCGGCTTACTGTCCTGTGCCTTGCTCTGACGGCGGTCTTACCAGAGATTGCCGAAACAACGCCGCGACCCGCAAACGAGGGCGATTCTTGGCGAACTCTTTCCGCCTCTCTAGCCGCGGAAGCCGGCGCGTCCATGCGGCGAGGCGCATTTTCTCTGATTGATCAACAGGCGGACAACGGCTCCTGGAATGACGACCTCAAAGCCACCGCCCTGTCCTTGGCGGCCCTGGTCAATCTTGAGAAAGGGGCCGGCCTGCCCACAGAAGAGGCGGTCGATGCAGGCCGGAGCTATCTGGAGTCCCGGCTTCTGGCCCTGGCCGACAGCGATAATACAGAAATGAAAAATGAACAGCCGCTGACAGCGGAAGGTGCGGCTTTGGCGGCAATGGCTTTAATGCGCTTAAGCGAGGATAACGAACAAGCTGCCGAGATTTTCCAGGGAGTCAGAGAATTCTTATTTTCACTTCAACAGATCAGCGAAAAGCATGAAGAATCTCACAATTTCGGCGGCTTTGCCAACTCTCCCGGGGAAAAAGCGAATCTATTAACCACCCAGTGGGCTCTTGAAGCTTTGGCTTTAATTGACTTGTTTGACTCGCAAAGGGGCTTTGACAACGCGCTGGAAAAGTATGAGTCAAGGTATGAAGCGGCTTGGCGTTATCTCAAACAATGCCAGGCGGGAACCGCCGACCATAACGTTCAGAACAAAACGAAAAGTTCGGCTTTCATCGGTGCTTTTATGCCCGACCCAAAGATTGCCCGTGATCAGTCGGCCAGAGAAGATTTGCCGGCGGTGCAAAAATCTCCGGTTGTGAACACTCTCGCTGGAGTTAAATTAATTCTTTACCGTCATCCTGAAAAAAACTCTGAGACCGCCCTTTCTTCGGCCATTCACTGGCTGAACGATCACTGGCAGAAACCTGATTTGGCGGCCGCGACCGAAGAGGAGAACTTCTTTACCACCGCTTTTTTCCTGGCCCAGACCATGCCGCTGCTTGAGAAAAGGCAAACAGCGGAAGTCGGCGGGATTCTGCGCGGCTGGCGGGTCTTTACAGTCACGGCTATAGTCGGCCGGCAGACTGGCGACGGCAGCTGGGCTCCCGCAAACAAAAACCAGGGACTTGATCAATGCACCGTTGTCGCCACCGCCTGCGCGGTGATGGTGCTTCAGAGGTCGCTGGAATGAAGAGCGAGCCAGAAGTGTTTCTTGGGCACCATTCGTAATCTATAATCTGTAATGTGTAATTTATAATGACTGCGGGACTACGGGACTATGGGACTGCGGGACTACGGGACTATAGGACTACGGGACTGCGGGACTATGGGACGAAATGTATCGGAGTATGGGGGTATCGGAGTCACTGGTCGCTGGTCGCTAGTCGCTAGTCGCTGGTCATAATCCGTAATCACAGTCGTCCTACGGGATGGCTGCATTAGCCTTGTCCAGAATCCGCTTCAATGAATTGGCGATAACGGACGACGAGAGCGGTGGATGACTGGGACGCATTCTTTTCGTAATCCGCTCTCGTCGCCCGCTCTCGTCAACCGGAATGAGCAGGAAAAACGGGGGATAAAAACCGAGAAACGACTAACTCCCAGCAAAAAGGAATCAATATATGTTCACTGGTTTAATCGAGTCTGCCGGGAGATTGCTGCGTCGGCAGACCTCCGGATCCGCCGGCAAATTGACAATCAAAACAGATCTGCCGATGGAGCAAATCAAGCTGGGAGAGAGCATTGCGGTTAACGGCGCCTGCCTGACGGTGGAAAATGTCGTTCCGACCGAGAACGCGATGGTTTTTCACACTCTTCGGGAAACTCTGGAACGCACCAACCTGGGGGGACTGGAGAGCGGTGCCATGGTCAATCTGGAGAGAGCACTGCAGCCGGGAGACCGCTTGGGCGGACATTTCGTCCTGGGACATGTCGACGCTGTGGCGGAAATAACAGAAATACAGAAAAAGAATGATGACATAGTTGTTCAGATCAGCCTGCCGCAATCACTTAATCGGCTGATGATAGAGAAAGGCAGTATCGCTGTCGACGGCATTTCCCTGACGGTGGCGGAATTGCGTTCCGCGAGCTTCACCGTGCATGTCATACCCCACACGTGGGAGCATACGAATTTATTCTCGGCCGCCGCCGGAACACGAGTCAACCTGGAAGCGGATATGCTCGGCAAATATGTATTGCGGGCAGTGGACGGTTTAACAAAAGACGAACACGGCCTGAAGATGCAAGACTTGGCGGAAAGCGGGTTTTTATAATAGGTTCCTTCTGAAATCGAGTAGGCAGCTTGCTTCAATCACATTCAAAATTACAAATAAATCCCAAATTGCAATTTTCAAAATTCAAAACCGCGGACAACTTGTACCAAGCTGGTTTCACAATAAGTTCTAGTTGACGGCTTAACGCTCGCAAAATATAGTTTTCCCCTGCGGATTAAGTAGGGGCAATATCAATTTCAACTGAAGCTTAAGTTTGAATTTAAGTCTTTTGGACTTGTTATTTTGGATTTGGAATTTTTAACTGTAGGAAATAAGCGTAATGGCTACAGAAAACTTCTCTTCGGTCTCTGAAGTTTACCCGGATTTGCAGAGGACTGTGAACACGGGCTTTTCAGAGGTCATTTATTGTCCGGGCAAGAGTGATTCTCAGCTGCGCGAGGCGGCTGACGCACTGCTGGAAGCCTCCGCCAACCTGCTGGCGACCCGTGCGACCCCGGAACAATTCTCGGTGCTGCGGGAGGTTTGCGACGATTTTGAATATCATCAGCAGGCACGTCTAGCCTATGTGCATCGGGATCGGCAAATTCTCGGCCGCGGCACAGTGGCGGTGGTGGCGGCCGGCAGCTGTGATCTGCCGGTGGCTGAAGAAGCCGGGATTTGCGCGGAAGTACTGGGCAGCCGCGTGGAAAGGATTTACGATGTCGGGGTCGCCGGCCTGCATCGAATACTCAGCCATCGGCAGCGGTTGCGCGAGGCTTCGGTGGTGATTGTGGTTGCCGGCATGGAAGGAGCGCTGCCTTCGGTGGTCGGCGGCCTGACACCTTCTCCGGTGATCGCTGTGCCGACCTCGGTTGGTTATGGAGCCAACCTCGGTGGGCTGGCGGCTTTACTCGGGATGCTGAACTCCTGTGCCCCGGGGTTGGTTACGGTCAATATCGACAACGGTTTCGGCGCGGCTTTTGCGGCTGCCAGAATAAATATCCCTCCTGCCGCGGCGGCCGAAAAGACTGATTAAAATGGACTAGCCTGATTAATTCATGCTAGTACTTACCTAGTTTAACAAAATCCTGGAGAAATCAAGTAAGTGTATGAGAAACCGAATCTGTTGTTATCGGTTATGTGGATCGGCGCGGTTCTCTTCGGAGGGGTCTGGCTGGAAATATTTTTCAGCGGCGCTGTCTGGCCCGCACCTTTTTTCCTGCCGACGGTTTTTTATCTGATGTTGATCTTCGGCTGGTGTTTTGTCCTATGGCCGGCGGTAGCGGCCGGGCTGATGCTGGACACGGCCTTGGGACGGCCTTTTTTCGCGGCGGCAACGGCAACGGCTATGATTGCCTTGTACTGCTGGCGCCGGCCCGGCCGAAAGGGATGGGACAGATATTTGGCTCTAGCTTTTCCATGTTTAATAATCGGTTTAAGTTATGGAGTGCTGGTAACAGCCGGAGAAAGCGTCGGCCTTTCATACTGGGGCGGATTACTGCACGCGTTGCCGAGGGGCATCCTGCGTGCCGGCATAACCGCCGCGGCCGCCGGACCACTGATTATGCGCCTGCTCGATGAAGCGGCGGTGCGGGCGGAACTTCCCGGCCTGGTCGCCAATCGTCCGGAACTCTATTTCGAATGAAAAACACAGCATCCAGAAAACAATCAACATATCGCCTGATCCTGCTGGGAGTTGTCATGAGCCTGGCGTTTATCGCTTTGCTCGGTCGCCTTTGGCATGTGCAGGTGCGTCAGTACGGCGATCTGCGAGAACGCAGTTCAAGTCAGAGTATTCGCCGAATTCGCACTTTGCCGGCCAGGGGGTCGATCAAGACCTCCGACGGTTCAGTACTGGCCGGAAGCCGGGTGTCTTATGATTTAGTGTTCCATGTCTCAGAGATGCGCCAGCCAGGCAGGCGGAGCAATACGGTGGAACACATCCTGAAGTGGGCCAACAAACTGGCCGACACAATCGGGCGCGAAGCGAATATAAACGAGAATTACATTGAACGCCGCCTGCATGTCTATCCGGCCTTGCCGATGAATGTTTTTTCCAACCTTAACGAGCGAGAACTGGCGCGAGTGGCGGAGCTGCCCCACCCGCCGCGAGGCATGGAAATATCCCCGACCTTTCGCCGGCATTACCCGCACCCCGGCACGGCGACGCATATTCTGGGTTTCTGCGGACGCGTCAGACCGGAAGTCGAGGACGAGGTCTTTTCCTATGTACCTTTGGATTTACGCGGGCGCGCCGGACTTGAACGAGCTTACGACCGCCAACTGTCGGGCGACGGCGGCATGAAAACCGTGCGTGTGGATACGTTAGGTTATATTCATGAAGAAATAGGCGAAGGCTATGATCCAGTGAACGGCATGGATCTGGTGCTGACTATTGACCTTGAAGCTCAAAAAACGGCGGAGGCGCTTCTGGAGGACAAGGAAGGCGCTATTGTGGTTCTGGATGTCCAGCGCGGCGGAGTTGTAGCCATGGCCTCTTCTCCCACCTACGATCTGGCGAATCTTTCGGGCGAGAAATACAGCCGGCTAGCGCAGCAGGAAGATCGACGTCCGCTGGTTAATCGGGCTCTTGACGGCGGCTATCTGCCGGGCTCGATAATCAAACCATTGATCGCCATCTCGTCTCTTGAATCCGGAAATCTGGAGTCCGAGGATGAACATAATTGCACCGGAGCTTTTCGATTAACTCCAACCGCCCGCCCGATTCGCTGCTGGAATCGTTCCGGACATGGACCGCTTAACGTGGTCGAAGCTATTGAACATTCCTGCAATCCTTTTTTTAATCATTATGGGGTGGAAACCGGATTGGCGCACATAGAGCCGCTGCTGCGCCGCGCCGGAATTGGAGAAAGACCGCGGATTGACCTGCCTGGCGGCGGCGGAAGCGGCCTGGCTCCTAACCGGGAATGGGCCCGGCGGAACTTGCAAAGGTCATGGCTGGCAATTGATACGGCCTTCATCTCAATAGGACAGGGAGCAATCACCGTCAGCCCTTTGCAGGCGGCCATGTTCACCGCCGCCATCGCCAACGGCGGCACCGTTTTTCGACCTTACATAGTCCAGGGAATAATCGATCCGCATGGAGTCAGGCTCAAGAACACAGCGCCGTCGCCCGTCAGCCGCCTGCGGGTTTCGGAAACCAACATGGATCTCATCAGAGAGGGGATGTACAGGGCTGTGAACACTTCGCGCGGCACGGCCCGCAACGCTCGCAACTCCGCCGTGGATTTAGCCGGCAAAACCGGCACGGCGCAAGTGCGCCGAGTGGGCGAAGATGATTATAACGACACCTGGTTTGTCGGGTATGGGCCGGCCGCTGAACCGCAATGGGCCATTGCCGTACTGGTGGAGCGAGGAGACTCCGGCGGCAGCACCTCGGCTCCTCTGGCCGCCGAATTCTTTCGCCGCTGGCAGAGTACAGAAGAGGAATAGGCTCAGGCAGGCGGATGGACACGGACAAAGGTAACCCTCCCGCCGCCGGGCGCCTTGCCTCTCGAATCGGCGGCGGGGCACTTCACGCCACCGGGCGCCTTGTGCGCCTGGGGCGATGTTCACTGGTTAGACCCTATGCGAAAAGGTTTTTGTGGAGCTCACAAGCTCGAATGTAACTGTGCGTTTCACGGCCAATTGGATTAAGGCGAAAGATTAGGGAAAAACGGGTGCGATACCTTTCCGGACGGGGTCTGGGGTGCCGCCATTTTGTTGTGTCAGAGTGGTAAGCACGGTCGTCCTCGGCCGTGCCGGCGATAGCGGAACGCAAAAGTCGCTGCCGGAGGAGGCTATGCCAAAGCACCACCGAGCCGTTAACAATGGGGACGACGGGCTCCGGCGTTAGGCTAGGCGGTAGGGGCTAGGGGGCTAGGCGCTGGGTGCTGGATGCTTGTTCCCGGGGTCAACTTTATTTACACACTTCGTCCCCCACACTTCGTCCCCCCACACTTCGTCCCCCCACACTTCGTCCCTCGTCTGCCTTTTTC
>PUNB01000046.1 GCA_003552565.1 Lentisphaerota bacterium | reverse complement strand
CAATGCCCGCGGCTCCAGCCGGTGCTGAACCAGTTCTTCAAACACTTTCCGATCAAGAATTAAGTTCGGCATGGCTAGGTAATCCACCTTGACCAGTCTCCGGGCGATCCGGTAGGTCAAGGGATGCACCCGGTAGGCCGCCACCAAAGGCAAACCTAATATCGCCGCCTCCATGGTCACCGTACCGGTGGCGGCCATGCCGACGGCCGCCTTCTGCAGCCAGTAGCGGGTGCGCCCGGATTCCACAAGCAATTCCGGCAGTTTTAATGAACTTTCCCGCGCTCGTGCAATCTCTCTTTCCACACTGCCGATCAACTCCTCGCAGTGCAGTGAAACAATAAACTTCAAATCCGGCCGACGCTGCGCCAATAAACCACAGGCGGCAAGCATGTCCGGCAATAAACGCTTGATTTCATTTTCCCGACTGCCGGGCAAAAGCAGAACCGCCCGTTCGTCCCGCACAATCTCGGGCTCCCGAATCTCCTCCAGAATCTCCAGCAGCGGATGACCGACAAACTCGACATCCAGCTCCGTATGATTGAAAACATCCACCTCAAAAGGGAAAAGAACCAGCATCTTATCCACATAGCGGGCGATCTTATCGATTCTTTTCCGCCCCCATGCCCATACCTGCGGACTGACGTAGTAAACCACCGGTATCCCGGCCGCGGCCATGGCGGCGGCAAAGCGCAGATTAAACCCGGGATAATCAATCAGAATCACCGCCGCCGGACGCTTCCGCAAAGCCTCGCTTCGTAACCAGTGAAAAATCCGCCGAAAGAGAAATATATTTTTTAAAACTTCAGCCAGACCAACCACCGCCAAATCCGAGGAATCCACCAGAATCTCCACCCCCGCCCGCCGCATGTTCGCCCCCCCCATTCCCTCAATCCGCAAACCCGACGCCTGGCTCCAGAGCTCCTGAGCCAGCCGGGCGCCATAGGTATCCCCCGACGGCTCGCCGGCGAAAATCCATACAGTCAAATTGCCTTCTGAACTCATAAGCTGTTTTTTCAAAAACACCTCAATCTTTGCCGCCATTCAGGCGTTCCATCATTTTATAAGCCGCGACAATCTTCCAGCAGTTAAACCGGTGCAGCCAGTAATGAACACCGCTGCCGTACTCTCGGGAAATTTGCAGTTCCTCCTGAAACTGCTGTTCGAAATTCAGCTCACTGATCGAACCGGGATGCCGCCGGAAACAGGCCAAAGTACGCCGAATCACCCGAGGCCGGGAAATGGAAGCCATGCGCAGCCATAACTCATAATCCCAGGCGGCTCGATAATCACTTTTCAAACCGCCGGTTTCATGCCAGAAATCAAGACTCCAGAAGGTCGCCGGCTGATTGATGAAATTCTCGCACAGCAGTAGATTACGGCTGTAAATCCAGCCTCCCAGTAAATGTTTGTACCAGGTGATCGGCCGACGAACTACTCGCTGCTCCGGGTCGATTATCCTGCATCCGCCGTAGGCCCAACGGAGTTCCGATCGACTGCGGAACGTTTCCGCCACGGCCTGCAAAGCGCCGGGCAGATAAAGGTCATCGCCATTGAGCCAGGCGGCAATGTCACCCGTAGCCATCTCCATGCCCCGGTTGATCGCTTCCTGAGGAGAACCGTCAGGCTCCGACACCACTCGGCAGGAATCACTGTAGCGGTCGAGAATTTCCAATGTGCCGTCCTCGGAACCACCGTCGCGTACAATGTATTCAAGCTCAAAATCGCCAGTCTGGGACAACACGCTCTCCACTGTGTTCTGAATAAAACTCCGGCCGTTCAGCACCGGGGTTATGATTGATATTTTCAACATGCGAAGGCCCCGTGAATTATTCAGGTTACAGAGCGTGCCCTGAGAAATTAGAAAAAGCTTGTGTTTTTGGACTTAAGAGCAGCGCCATATTGCCGGCGCGAAAAACATATTTTAATCTCTCACCCTAAATAAACAAACATTAATTCGGAACTTCGCCATCTTACGACCTTTCTCCCATGATTCTTTTTTACCCATTTCGCGCATTGCCTAATTTGGGTAAATTTGTCCTTAAAACTCTGCCACGAAATTTCCTGGATAATCATGCCTAGGGGTGTGGGGATTTTTCATTATTCTTTGTGCCTTTTTGCATGCCGCGACGTAGGCTTTGCGGAGTCGGGTGTTTTTTGTGGCAATTAAACCCGGTGTTTCACATAAGGCGTGAAAATTCCAAAAACTGCTATACTGTATCAAGGATTTTTCAATTGTTTTCGAGCTTGGATCAAAATCGCCGAAAAAAGCGGGAGCCCTGTCGGGTTGGGGCGGCGGCAGGCCGTCTCCGGCTTTTATGCCGCAAGTCATTAACGCTGAGGCTAGTAAATGACGGCATAAAAGCCGGATCAGACCAGCCGGCGCTCCCAACATGGGCGTGAGACCTTTCCGGACGGGGTCTTTTCTACATCGAACTGCACCAAAAAAAATTGCCGATTATCATCTGAGAACTAACGGGAAGGTTTAGAATTATGCGTAATAAAATTAATCAGAGACTTAAATCGACTGGCTTATTGACAGTCCTGTTTTTTTCTATATCTGGATTCCTTGCCGGCACCCCCGCATGGTCCAATGAACAGATATTGCGCCAAGCTTCAGCTGTCGCCCAGCCCTTAGAAGATTACCAAGACATTGACGAGCTTATTGATTATCTTGCCCAGGGCGAACTGGTGCTTTTAGGGGAAGCCAGTCACGGCACCAGGGAATTTTATGAATGGCGGGCTTATATCTCCCGAAGACTGATCGAGGATCATGATTTTGATTTTATCGCGGTGGAAAGTGACTGGCCCAGCCATTTCTCATTGAATAAATTTGTAAAAGGCGAATTAGCGGATATTCCGCTGGATGAACTGTTTAAAACGTTTGACCGCTGGCCTCCCTGGATGTGGCGCAACCAGGTCATAGTGGATCTGACCCAATGGCTGCACTCGCATAATCAGGATAATGATTCACCTGTGGGTTTTTACGGAATGGACATGCAGGCGGAAAGGAAGGCTTTCAATCAGATACAAAGTTTTCTGAATGACACGGAGCATGAACTCACAGAATATCTTTTGGAAAAACTGAACTGCCTGGAACCTTATCTGGAGGATGTCCGTGGTTATGTTTATAGAAAGGTTTTCCAGGATGAAAGCTGCAAAGAGGAAATACAGGAACTGCATCGTTCTGTGACGCATGAACTGTTCCCGCTCTTGGATTTGAACGCAAAGGAGAAACTGGAGATTGAACGCAATCTTTCCTTACTTGTGCATGGCGAAAGAAGATGGCGCTCCCATGTGGATGAAACCTTGGACAACTGGAATGTCCGGGTGGAATACATGCGGGAAACCGTCAACACTTTAAGAAAACATTATGGAGAAAACAGCAAAGGAATTATCTGGGCCCACAACACGCATGTTGGCGACGCCCGCGCCACCGCCATGGCCGAGGCAGGACGAATCAATATTGGACAACTGGCTCGGGAACGGCTGGGAGCGGGAAAGGTGCGAATACTGGGCTTCGGAACCGCCCGCGGCACGGTTAAGGCAGGACGCTCCTGGGGCGCTCCCGGAGAAATCATGCGGATACCTGAACCACAATCCGGCAGCGTTGAGAAAATTTTCTCCGGCTTCAACAACCACATAACTTTACTTAACCTGCACCAGCTTGAGCAGGCTGAAGGACCCCTTTTTGAAACCTTGGGCCATCGGGCGATCGGTGTGGTTTATCAACCGGAACAAGAACATTTGGGAAATTTTGTTCCAACAGTTTTACCGGAAAGGTACGATGCGTTTATATTTTTCCAAAATACAAACGCCCTGCGGGAATGGAACAGCCAGAGGAACAATTAAACAAAAAAAATAATGTTTGCTCATCTAAGGCGGGATTTAAATTTTTCATGCCGAACGCGCCCCAAATCCAAATCGCCATTGACGGTCCGGCGGCGGCCGGCAAAAGCACGGTCGCCGCATTAACGGCCGAACAGCTGGGAGGCTGTTACATTAACACCGGCAATATGTACCGCGCTCTGACCTGGGCGGCGTTACAGCGAAATATCGATCCGGAAAATGAAGCCGGAAAAGTCGCGGCCATGCTGGCCGAACTTGATCTCAAGTTTTCCCTGAATCAGGATCGACTGCCGATCCTCGCATTGAACGATGAAGAACTGCCTTTGCGGGTCATCCGCCATCCCGAAGTCGCCGATAAAGTCAGCTTCATCGCCCGCATTCCGGAGGTTCGGGAATGGCTTGTGAACAGGCAGCGGGAAACCGCCCAGTTTGGCTTGATAGTCATGGAAGGAAGAGATGTCGGAACGGTGATTTTCCCCGACACCAAACACAAATTCTATATCACCGCTGAACCGGAAGTGCGGGCTCGCAGACGTCTGGCGCAAGCGGGCGAAGTCCCGGATCAATCCACGATCGAGTCCGTGGCGGCGGAGATTGCCCGCCGCGACGAGCTTGACCAGACCCGCCCGGTGGCGCCGCTGCGCCCGGCGCCGGATGCCGAAATTATCCACACCGACAACCTGAATGCCGAACAGGTCGCCGAGTTGATTGCACGGCGAGTTCAGGAAACAGAGAAAAACCTATGAAAGAAAAACAGAAACTCTCTTCTTTGAAATATGAAGTACCCTACGCCGACACTGACCGGATGGGAATTATTTACTATGCTAATTATCTGATCTATTTTGAACGTGCCCGTACTCGTGTTCTGGACGACCTGGGCTATCCCTATCCACGCATGGAAGCCGACGGTATCGGGCTGCCGGTGATAGAAGCGCATGTAGAATATAAATCAGCCGCCACCTACGGGGACATACTGGACTTAACCGGCTGGCTGGCGGAATACACCCAGACACGCCTCAAAGTGGGATGCGAAGTGCATCATCAAGGTCGGCTTTTGGCTCGCGGCCACACGTTTCACGCCTGTCTCAATCTGCAAACTCAAAAACCCACCCGGCTACCAAAAACACTGATGGAAGCAATCACAGCTCAACACGCGTGATTCTACAAGTTTCTTTTCATCGCGTCCACCATCGCCAGTCTGGTCCAGCTGGTCGGATTCCAGCTTTCATCAGTGTCTTTATCACCTGTATGCTGGGTCTTTTCCGACATCGGCTCCGGCAAACAAGCACACTTTTCGGCGAAATAACGGTGAAAAGCCAGACTGGGAGTCATTTCCGGATGAAACACTGTCACTAAGGCCGGTTCATTTTCCGCCATGGCGATATAGCCATCCAGCTCAAGCAGCACTCTGACTCCCTCCTCGGCACGGATTATTTTAGGAGCCCGTATGAAAGTCAACGGCAGAAGTTTATCTGAAACCGCCGGGATACGCGCTTCGGTTTGAAAACTGGCCAGCTGACTGCCGAAAGCGTTGCGCTGCACGGCTATATCCATCACCCCCATCCCCTCCCTCACGCCATCTACTTCCGCGGCCAGAATAATCGCCCCGGCACAGGTGCCCCAAACTTTTGTGCCGGTTTCGCGAACCGCCTGCCTGATCGACTCGTCCAGACCGAAAAGTTTCAGCAGCCGACGCAAACAGGTGCTCTCGCCGCCCGGCATTACCAGCCCCCTCAGTCCTTGCAGATGCTCCGGCTTTTTTACTCTTCTTGTCTTCACTCCCAGGCGATTAAAGTGGTCAATATGTTCAACCACATCTCCCTGCAGATCCAACACTCCAATAACCTTACTCACTGCTCCAGCTTTCTCCAGCTTGACGATTTAAATCAGTTTATGCCTATCGGCCATCGCTCAGGAACGCCCGGTATCCTTTCCAGGCCATATAGGCATCCAGCTTGCCCGCCACTTCCCAGGGAGCGTGCATACTGAGCAGACCGGGGCCGCAGTCGACCACATCCATACCGTAACGAGCCAGAAACATGGCGATTGTACCGCCGCCGCCCTGATCCACTTTGCCTATCTCGGCGGTCTGCCACAACACCCCCGCGTCATCAAAAACTCTTCGCAAAACCGCCAAAAACTCGGCTCGGGCATCACTGGAATGCGATTCCCCGCGGGCGCCGCCATATTTGGACAGAACAATACCGCCGTTGATCTGAGCCATATTGTGGGGCGAACTGACCTCGGCATAGTTGGGATCATGCACTGAATGCACATCGGCGGAGATCATCCGCGAGCGCTCCAGACATCGGCGTAAGGTCATTTCCGAACCGCCTTTCTGACACCGGCCGACCAGCTCGGCAATGGTGTTTTCGAAGAAATTCGATTCCATGCCGGTGGAACCGACAGAACCGATTTCCTCTTTATCACAAAGCAGCGCCACACAGGTATACTCCGGCACTTGCTTCAAATCAAGCAAAGCACGGTAGCCGGCATAGGCACTGATGCGGTCATCGTGGCCATAACCCAGCATAAACGAACGATCCAGACCACACTCACGCGCCGGCCCGGCGGGAACAACTTCCAGCTCGGCACTGGCGAAATCGGCATCCTCGATTCCATACTGTTCTTTCAGCAGGCGAAGGATATAGCGACGCACCCGACGCGGCTCCTTGTCCTCAACTGGCAGCGAGCCCAGAAGCACGTTGAGATTCTCTCCCGTAACCCCCTCGGCCAAAGTCTTCTTGGCCTGATCCTGGCTTAAATGCGGCAGCAGATCCGTAACACAGAAAACCGGCTCGTCCGGCTTTTCACCAATCGAAATATCCACCGTCTCGCCGCTTTTCAAAACCACCACCCCATGCAGAGCCAAAGGCATGGCCACCCAATGATATTTCTTGATACCTCCGTAATAGTGAGTGTCCAGGAGTGCCAGTTCTCCGTCTTCATAGAGAGGATTAGGTTTGGCGTCTAGTCGAGGAGCGTCTATATGCCCGCCGACAATCCGCATCCCTTCGCTCAAGGGACGTTTGCCGACCTTTATCAGCATCAACGATTTACCGCACCACTGACGGTAAACCTGACTGCCCGCGGATAATGCGCCGCCCTGGTCCGGAACGCTCTCTATGTCCTGATACCCCTGCTTTTCAGCCTCGTTGAGTACCAGTTTGAACGCCTGGCGCTCCGTCTTTCCTTGACTGAGAAAACGCATGTAAGCGCGGCAGTAGGATTCGATTTTCCGTTTCTCCGCGGCTTTGACGCGCGGCCAGCCGCTTTCCCGTTTCCATTCCTGTACCTGAATGTCTTTTTTTGTGCTTGCAGCCATTCGCTGAACTCCATGTTTATCATTTTCGAGAATAAAGGAATTTTCCACCAGAATCGTTAGTTGAACAGCTTTTAATCTAACCTTTTTCGACCTCTTCTCAACTGCGCGGGCCGTAAAGAATTTCACACAAACGTATTTCCGGTTTCGGCATACTCCGACCGTTCAAAAAACTTCGCGTCAACTCTATAGCTTGTTCCGTTTGTCCTCCTGGAATCCAATGAATATCCCATCCATCACGCTCAAATTTCCGATACCATCCATCTTGTGATTTACAGAATCCGCGAATCCGGGCCAGCAGCTGTTGCCGAAACTCGGCAAAATCCATTTTCCCTTGCAAATGCTCCGCTGCGAGGCGATACTCCAGACCGAAACGTTCGAGTTTTTCCCAGGAAAGGCCCCAATCATCATGCAGCCTTTCCACCTCCTCCAAGAGCCCCTGCCGCAAACGTTCATCCAGCCGTTTTTCAATGCGCCGGTGCATCTCTTGACGGCTGTGATAAGGAGCGATCAAAAGCGGCTCCAGGTCCGTCCACAACCGCTCGGGACTGGTGCTTTTCGAGTCCGCTTCCACGGTGCAGGCTATTTCCAGAGCCCGCAGCACACGCCGACGCTGAGTTTTATCCGTACGAACATATAAGTCCGGCGATTTTTGGCGCAGTTCCCGACACAGCTGTTCATCCGAAAGCCCTCCCCACTGCTTTCGCAGTTCAGGATCGGCCGCCCCGCCCGGCATCCGGTAGTTTTCCAGCACCGCCTTTAAATACAGAGGCGAGCCGCCGACAATCACCGGCAGCCGTCCTCGGCGACGCAGATCATCGACAATGTCTCGAAACAAAACCAGAAAACGGTATAAATTGAACTCCTCACTCGGCTCCGCCACATCTATAAGATGGCAGGGCACCTTGTCTTTGCCGAAGCCATATTCCTCCAAGTCTTTACCGGTGCCGATATTCATTCCCTTGTAAACCTGGCGCGAATCGGCACTGATAATCTCGCCGCCGAAAGCGCGGGCAACATCCACCCCCAAGCGGGTCTTTCCGCTGGCTGTCGGCCCGAGTATGAATACCGCTTTCATCCTTTTTCCTTGCTCAATTGTCGCGCGGCTGGATATTAACACCAATAAATTCCAAGCGCGCTCTTTTCAATCAGTCATACCGTATCGCCGACCGGCCTGAAATCAAACACCCAGAAGCATACCAGGCAATAAAAGCACGCTTTTATATTTAACCACGGCGGAGTATAGTACTGCGGCAAGTTATGCGCGGCAGTTACCGCGGGCGGCCATTATTGGCCGCCGTAAAAAGGCCGCCGTAAAAAGGCCGCCGCCGAATCCGGCAAAAAACACCCATATCCATAAAGAAGGAATGCCAGCCATGCCCGGAAAACGAATGTTTAAGCACGATTACAGCCGGGTCGGTTTCTATATGATCACGATCGTATCAGCAGGCCGAAAACGCCTTTTCGGCACCTGCAAAAACAACCAGGCACAGCTATCGGAAGCCGGCAAAACAGTGCTGCGCCGCTGGAAGGAAATTCCCGAGCATAGACCCGCCGTCGAAGCCAATACCTGTGTCATCATGCCTGATCACCTGCACGGCATCGTTTACGTCCGAAAAAAACTGACGAAGCCTGTGGGAGAAACCATTCGCGGATTTAAAAGCGGTGTCACCTCCGAACTGCGCCGGCAATTAAAAACTCCCGGTCTTAACGTATGGGAGGAAGGGTATCATGATCGTGTAATTATGGATGTCGAGACCCTGCGAACCGAACGCGCCTACATCAACGACAATCCCCGGCGTTACTGTCTGCGCAAAGAGAATCCGCAAATGTTCCTGCGGGCCAATTACCTTACCCATGATCGCCTGCCCGCTGAATCAAATATAATATGGGCGGGATTCGGCAACCTCTTCCTTCTGGACAAACCGGCACTCGCGCCCCTGCAGGTATCGCGCCGCGTTTCTTCTCAGGAACTGGCTTGCCGAAAAGCTGAAGCGCTGGAACTATCTTGGCGCGGGGCAGTACTGGCTTCACCTTTCATTTCGCCGGGCGAAAAAGAGATCGCTCACGCATTGATGAACCAGGAATACGGCAGCCTTATCCTGCTGCGTTCGGAAGGTTTTCCACCTCTTTACAAACCTCCGGGTGCCTACTTTGACCTGTGCGCCCAGGGAAGACTGCTGGTTCTCTCCCCCTTCGCTTACACGGGGCGCAAACAGCCGCTGACGCGAGAACGCTGCCTGCGCATGAACCAATTGGTGGCTGAAATGTGCGGCTGTAATGCGCGGCTGTAATGCCGCGCCGCGGTAACTGGAGCGGCGCAAGCGGGGGGCCGGTTACCGCGGGGGGCCGGTTACCGCGGGCGGCGGTTACCGCGGGCGGCAGTTACCGCGGGCGGCAGTTACCGCGGGCGGCCATTATT
>PUNB01000053.1 GCA_003552565.1 Lentisphaerota bacterium | reverse complement strand
TTATTAATCATGCTCCTATCCACAACACCGTTGATACAGGCTTCAGTAAACTTCACTCCGATTGGTCCCACTCCGGAATTCGGTTCGCTGTATCCTGTATATGTTCTGTTTATGCTGGCGTTAGGAATTTCGATGGTTTACAATCTTCTGCACAGCCGCAAAAAAACCCAAAGCGGACGAGACCGAACGCAGGTGAATTACTTCCTTGGCGGAATGGCCATCACTTTTATAGGCATTTATTTCTGTATATTTGTTCTTCCAAACCTTACTCGGCAATACCAGTACTACCTGCTCGGCTCAGCCTTCCCTCTGGTCTGGACCTCCTGCACCGCCTACGCCATCTGCCGCTACCGTTTAATGGACATCGGGGTGGCAATGAGAAACATTATCTTACACACCATCACCACCGCCGCTCTGCTTGTCTGCATTCTGCTGCCGCTGTTTTTTCATCTATGGTTTTTACAAGAAGCGCCCCTGCCACCCCAGATCATTTTCCTGATCGGCATATCTGGACTGGGAGCATTTTATCTGCCGCGTTTTCATAACGGCGTAAAACGCTTTGTCGATCATAAAATTTTCCGCGGCCGCTATGATTACGAAACTGCACTGGTGAGTTTCGGCGAGCAGCTCCGGCGCACATTCGGCAGCGAAAACATCGCCGAACTGGGGGCGCGACAGATACCCATCATCATCCAAGGACGCGGAGCCGCTGTTTATCTGCCGGACCGAAAAGATGAAAACTATATGCTGGTCGCTGAAAATGGACTCGACTGTCGGAGCAGGATTCCTTCTCTGCCCACCGGCCATCCCCTGATCAAACAGACAGTTTCGTCGCGACAAAGCCTATCCGTGGAAAGCATTGCTTATTCCGAAGACGCATTGCCGCCAGAGGAGCGGCGGACTCTGCTGGAAGAGTTGCGGTTCTGCGGCGCGTCGCTGGCGCTGCCGCTGATCAGTCAACAGCAGTCTTTCGGACTGTTGCTGGTGGGGGAAAAACAGAATGACAACGTTTACACCCTAGATGAGCTGCGGCTGCTGGACACTATCACCTCGCAGCTTGCCTTCGCTCTGGACAACACCCGCCTGTATCAGCAGATACTGGAATCGGAACGCTTTTTCAAGACTGTCCTGCAATACATCCAGAGAGCGGTAATCGCGGTTGACATTCAACAGAGAGTGACCTTGGTCAACCATGAGGCGGAAGCAATGTTTAAACGCAGCCAGAAGGAATGGCTCGGCAAGGAGGTCAAATCCTTAATTCCGGAACTTGAGGAGATTGTGGCTTCCACTTTCACCCAGCAGATTAATCAGAAACCTCGGGAAATCTCCATCTCTCTGAACGACGGGGAAAAACTCCCGTGCGAGTGCGAAACTTCCCTCATGCGGAACAATGAAGGCCGGAAAAGCGGGGTCATAATCGTCTGCCAGGACTTGACGGAAAGAAAAAGATTCGAAGAAAACATGCGCCGTATTGACCGGCTGGCCTCCATCGGCACAGTGGCGGCCGGAGTGGCGCACGAAATCAAGAACCCCCTGGTTTCCATAAAAACATACGCTCAGCTGCTGCCGGAGCGCTATGAAGACGGTAAATTCAGAGAAAATTTCGGCAAGGTGGTGGACAGCGAAATAGACCGCATCAACCGCCTGATCCATGATCTGCTGAACTTCTCAAACCCCTCCAGCAGTGAGATCAGAGAAGTCGACCCGCGGGAACTTATCAACCGCGCCATTGAGCTGCTGCATAATGAGTTTCAAAAACGAAACATCAAAATTAAACGTAATTTCATGGAAAAACCGCCGAATCTGCATGGTGATGCCGAGCAGCTGTACCAGGTGTTTATCAATATTCTGCAGAACGCGGCCCAGTTCATTGACGAAAACAAAGCGCCTGAAATCACTGTTTCCATGCGCTGTAAAACCGCGGCACAAAACGATGGCGAAGAAGAACAGTATCTGGAAATCGTTTTCGCCGATAACGGCCGGGGGATTGAGAAAAAAGATCTGCCGCGTATTTTTGATCCGTTTTTTTCCACCCGGGAAGGTGGCAGCGGACTGGGACTGGCGGTATGTTATGGTATCTTAAGAAATCATAACGCTTTGATCAATGTCAACAGCCGCCCAGGGAAAGGCACGGAATTCAGCTTCTCTTTCCCGCGAAAAAAATAAAAGTGGCGCAAACAAAATGCAGGGAATTTTAATAGTATCAGCCGACTCGTCTATCAGGAGATCCCTGACCGCCATCCTGCAGCCGCAACGGACTGTCCGAGAGGCCCGAACCCTCACCGAATGTCTGGAACAGGCGGCGGCGGAAAGGTTCGATTTCATTTTCCTGGACGGCATTTTCCCGGACGGCACTTCAGAGGAATTGGCGGGACAGCTCCATTCTCTCGGGTATGGCCCGGAAATCATACCTTTACTGCTTTCTTCCGCCAGTCTTTACCAGCGACCTTTTCGAGAATTCGGCATTCGTTTTTTTATCGTCAAGCCGTTCAGCTCGCAGGAAATCAATCAAACCATGGAGAGAGTGGAGGAAATTCTGCGGTTAAGCGATAGAGTGATCAATCACGCCCGGCAGTCGACCGCCAATGATCCGCCTGAAAAGGGGACGGATGGAAGGCTCACCCCCCTGCCCCAATCAGCGGACGATATTGATGTCAGGGAAGTTTCACAGCGCTTCCGGCGTTTGCTGTCCCGTTTGCGCAGCCGTGAAGAGCTGGTGCGCGCGTTCGCCGACAGCATTCAGGAACAGTTCGATGCGGACAACGTCGTGGCACTTCTTCCCGCCAGCCGCGGCCCGCATCTGGAGATCGTTTGCGGCGACGTGGAGACAAGCACAAAATCCCAATTCCAGCTTTCCTTCCATGAACCGCTGGTGCAGACCCTCATTCGTATGGGAGAACCGGTCTGGGTGCATGACTGCGAACGGCTGGGGCGCCAGAACGCCATGACGGCTATTCGCTGCGGAGAACGACTGAATATTCAGATCCTCTGTCCGGTTCTGTCCCGCGGCCGGCTTAAAGCTGTAATCGGGCTCAGCCGCTTTCACCGCTACGTCGGCAACCCCGGCGGCCTCAGCCTTCTGCGGCTTTTTCTCACCTTTTTCGCCGAAGCCCTGGAAAACAGCGATCTCTACAGCCGAATGACCGCTTCCGGCCAGATTCATCAAGCCATGCTGGAAACGCTGGACCAGGGACTGATCGCCGTCTCCGCGGCCGGTCAGATCACCCAGATCAATCCGGCGGCGATTAAAATGCTCAACCTGGAAGAGGAGGATTCCCTGATCGACCAGCCGATAGAAAAGTCCGGTTCGCGAGTGGCTCACCACGCCCGTACGGTGCTGGCGGAAAAAATCGGTTCCACGGCTGAAAATCTGCCGGGTGTGAATTCCGAGCCCCTCAGAATACAAGCCTTGCCGATGTCATCGAAATCCGGACTTGCCGAAGCCTTGGTTGTCCTGCGTAGACCGCCGCCGGAGGAAGAAGAACCGCCTCGAACCAAAGAAGCGGCAAAAGTTGGGAACGAGCAAAAAGAAACACTCGAAGAAAGTTTGTGGCAAAACATGGCTCAAGCGATCGCCCACAATTTCAAGAACGCCTTTGTGCCATTGCAAACCTGCGCGGAGCTTGTCGCTGAACGCAGCCAGGAGCCAGAGTTCCAAAATTTTTTCAAGGAAACCATGAATGAAAACATCCCCCTGATCAATAACTGGATCGAACAGCTTCTGCTTTACGCCCATGGCGGCGAACCGGAACTGAACGGTTCCCTCTCTCTTCGCGAGGCTGTCGAAAAGGGTATTGAACGGACACGCCGCCATCTGCCCGAAAGAGAAATTGAAGTTCAGGAGGAATACGGTCTCAACGACACAGTCCGGGGAGATAAAGAAAAGCTCGAACAAGTGTTTTTCGAACTCGCCCGCAATAGCGTTGAAGCAACGGCCGCGGAACGCCGGCCGAGATTGAAAGTCCAGACTGATGTTACCGAATCCGGGGTGCGGGCAATTATTGAAGACAACGGCGACGGACTGACTTCAGATTCACTGGAAAATCTTTTCCAGCCGTTTGTGAGTGTTGACAAAAACTGCAACCTTGGGCTTGGACTGACTTGCGCCAAACGCATCATTGAAGCCCACGGGGGCGAGATTGAACTCAAACCTGGCGCCGACGGCGGAACGAGGACAATAATCATCCTGCCGCAATGGAAAGCCGATGAGAATCACCGGTCTTCTGAAAATGCGAAAAAATGAAAGCGTCAAGACAATATGAATGAATATCCACCTGTTAAACAGAGCGACCGGGCTGCACCTCCTCATGACTCACCCTACATGATCGCCGACATGCCGCTGACGGAACGTCCGCGGGAACGGCTGTTGCGAGACGGGCCGGCGGCTCTCAGCAATTCCGAACTGCTGGCCATACTGCTGCGCACGTGAAGAGCCGGCAAATCGGTTCTGGAAGTGGCCCGTAATCTTCTGCGGGTGTTTGACGGCGATCTCAAAAGGGTAGCCGAAGCCACTGTAAGCGAATTGCGCCAGGTTCCCGGCATCGGCCCGGCCAAGGCAGTGGAGCTGAACGCCGCTTTTTCCCTGGCGCAAAGATACAGTAAACTCAATAAAAACGAAGCTCCGAAGCTGGAGAAACCGGCAGATGTGGCCGACTTCATGCGTGAAACTCTACGCGGCAAGGACCAGGAGGAATTCCATGTCCTTCTGCTGGATGTCCGGCATGGGGTAATCCGGGATGAATGCGTCACCAAAGGACTAGTGGATCGCAGTCCCATTCACGCTCGGGAGGTGTTCCGGCGCGCCATCCGGGAGGCCTGTTCCAGAATTATCCTGGTACACAATCACCCCAGCGGAGATCATTCCCCCTCGCCGCAGGACATAGATTCCACTAAAAAACTGGTGGAAGCAGGAAAAATCATCGGTATCGAAGTGCTCGACCACGTAGTTATCGGCGATACCCGCCACGGTCGCCGCAAAGACCACATGAGCATGAAAGAAAACGGTTTGATATAAAACACCCGATTCGTCTAGACCCCTACCCTCCCTGCCCTCCGCAGTGATCGATTAATTGCCTTTGCATACTTAATCGACAAACTTACTCGCCACGCTTCATCGGATACTCTTAGTCCAGCAACTTAATGCGGGGCGCATCGTTTAAGCGGGTCGGGTAAGAGGATGCGCGGAAGGGTGGCGTTTAAGAAAGCAATTAAGTGTATTGGGGCTGGAGCGTGACACTCTTAGTTGGTCAATTTCATGATGTGCCGCCCCCGGCGGGGGCTTGGAGATTGGGTGACTCGCGATTTCCACGGGTTGACACCCGTGGCTGCAGCAATCCTGTCGCCCTCTTCGAGGGCTGGAGCTATGAATCCGCTTGAGGCGGGTCCCGAACCAAAATCCGGCAGTTGGCAATGTTTCATCCGAAAAGGAATAAGATTCGGGACAAAGCTGAACCTAGGAATGCGCAATATGCCTTTCTGCGGAGGTTCAGAGACCCTCCGCGAAAAGGGGTTTTGTGGAGCTCACAAGCTCGAAAGTCGCTGTACGTTCCACGCCCAATTGGATTAAGGCGAAAGATTAGGACGAAAGATTAGGGAAAACGGGTGCCCCTTAATCTTTTGCCCTAATCTTTCGCCTTAATCTCGTTTCCGAACCCTTTCCGCATGGGGTCTCACTCGAGGCGCAAGGGTGCCTGCCGCCACCGGGTGCCTCGCGCGCCCGGAGCGATGTTCAACAGCTAAACGTCAGCCGATTAATTTAACCTTCTTTTCTCAGTATGCACCCGCCTCCTTAACCAGCTCAATGATTTTCTGAAAATCATGCAGGCTGACATCGTCCGGGGTGGAATGGTCGGTGGCGAAGATGTAACCGCCGTTTTCTTTTAAGACCGGCAGGTTCTGCTTGATCGCTTCCGCCATTTTATCCAGATCATGCCAGAGCAAGGCATCGAAACCGCCGTGCAGAGCCAGGCGGTCACCGAATTCTTCTTTCACTGCCAGAGGATCGACGCCGGCCTTGACTTCCAGCGGGTTCAGACAGTCGACGCCGATTTCCACTAAATCCGGAATGAACGGGCGAATATCCCCACAGGAGTGCAGAGATGCTGGTATCCCCTTGGCATGTGCCCACTCCACCGCCCCCCTATGGATCGGTTTAAGCAATTCCCGATACATATCAACAGAAAAGAACTGACTCAATTTATACCCCATATCATCGGGCCAGCGCAAGCCGTCAAATTTATATCCTTCTTCCCAGACGCGATCCAGCAGCCTGAGGTTTAAATTCTGTTGGGTCTGCCACATATCGACCAGCCATTCCGGATCTTCAATCAGCGCCATTAAGGCATTTTCCGTGCCGATGATATGGGAATGCGTAACATCAAAACCGAACCAGCCTGTTGCCTGAATGAAAGCGCCGTTCTCCTGCCACGTCCTCCAGTTGCTCTTGAGCTGATCCCAGGGAATTCGATCCTCCTCGTACGTCATCCGCTGCTTAGCCTCGAGCCAATCATCCGGGGTAGTGATGGCGGAGTCCAATTTCAATGGGGTTCCGCCTTTGTGTTTCCAGTTTTTTTCGGTCATCCCCCACTTAGTCCGGACAACTTTATAGTCATCAGTTTCCTCTACGACTTCGTTAGGGAAGCGCGGAGAATTGTCAACTCTGAGCGGTACAACCTGATCCAGACCGAAATATTCCTCCGGCGTTTTATCCCCCAATCCTTCACGTCGCCAGCGCTCAAGCGTGGCAGGCCACGGCCTTTCCACAATCGGCACGCGGTCAGGTTCCCGATGTTCCAGCACCCGCTGTATTCGTTCTCTAGATGTCATCATATCGTGCTATCCTCTGATTAAAATTCTTCAACCGTTTCAATCATTTTCTCATAAAAGGAAACAGGCGGCCGGTCAACCTCTTCACCGCATAGAACAGCCATCAATCTTTCACGTCTTGTCATCATTAAATCCTTCCAAGATTTCCTGTTCTGTCTCCCCCAGCGGAATATCCGCCCGTTCCCACCAGGAACGGAGATCGACGATTCGTCCTGTCCGCTGGGCTTCATCAATGGCCAGTGACGAGAAAGCCGAGGTGATTCCTTCGGTGATGCCGGCCCTGGGTTCCGCCCCCTCCAGCATAACTTGGCGCAGGTTCTCCATAAGGATACCGTCACCGCCGCCGTGACCGCCGGAAAACGGCAGCCGCAAGGTGTTGTAAGGCGCGGTATGCTGCATCCTTCCGTATTGGGTGATCGGATGGCGCATGGGCGTATATTCGAGGATACCATGCAGGACATCGCCGCGTACTGTACCGCGGTCGCCGATGATATGAAAGCGCCTTTCCGGGAGAGCGGAGGCGGTATTAGTGTGAAAGCTGGCGGGAACGCCGCTGGCATATTCCAGGATGGCCACCTGAGAATCGAGCATATCGCCTTCGCCGCTGAACGGCGACACCTCCTGCGGCCCGCGCCAGGCCTCGAAAGCGGGCAGGCCGGTCTCGCTATCACCCATCTCATCGGCCCGAAAGGCGTTCTCCGGAACAAAAAATCGCCTGCCGCCGAAACTGGCCGCGCGCACCGGCAGACTTTCCGTCAGCCAGTTGGCGATATCCATGTCGTGACAGCATTTCTCCAGTATATGCGGTCCCGCCCGGTCGCGAAAACGGCGCCAGCCGCCCATGATAAAACCGCCGTGATTAAAGCTCAGGGTTTCATTGAACTCCATGGACAGGATATTGCCGACGGTGCCGTCCGAACATATTTCCTTGAGCTTGTCATAGAACGGCGAATACCGCAGAACCAGCCCCAGGACAAACTGTTTATTATGTTCCAGCAACGCATCCCGGATGCGCAGGCAGTCCTCCACGCTGGTGGCCAATGGTTTTTCACAGAAGACATGTTTTCCGCCCTTGGCCGCGGCGATAATCTGCTCGGCGTGTTGGGCGTTCCAGGAGCCGATCGCCACCCAGTCCGCCTCCGGATCACTCGCCGCCTGCCGGTAATCGGAATAGGTTTTGCAATCACCGAAGCGCTCTTTCGCGGAAGCGACCGCTTCCGGCGACGGATCATAGACCCCGACCAGTCGAATTCGCGGCTCATGCGGCAGCAGGCGCTCGAAAAGCGCGCACAACCTTCTGCCCGCACCTATCAGATTTAACCCTATTGAGGAATGATTTCGTTTTTGACTGTCACTATTCATATATTTTCGCCGTTTCTTTTTTGATCATTTGATCAATTTCCGTTAAACTTTAAGCCGCTGATTTACCGCTTAATCGGAAGTTTCCGGCTTCAGATACAGCAGCGCATCAGAGTGAAAGGATACAATCGGCGGGATCGGGTCGAAGAACTCTATAGTCCCGCCTGCTTCATCTATGCTGATGCTCCAGATTTCAGCATCAGAGACATAATCGCGTTTGACCACAAAAGCATCCTGGGAATGGTGGCCAATATCTTCCTTTTGTTCCACAACCTCCCCATCAGCGTCGTAAAGAGTACCGGCTACCGTCCTGTCTCCCCATCCCGTCATTCTCACATACGCTTCGTCCACGCCCTCGGGCACAAGAAAGTAAAACCGGCCGCGTCCTGACACATAGGACCTTTTATGGACATCCCGCCGATTGAAAACATGGGGGAGCAGGGAGAGACGATTTTTGGTGGTTATGGTTAAAGTATTGCCGCTGTAGGGTGATCCGAACCCGACGAAATAAACCCCTGTTTCCTCCGCGGCAAAGCGCACCGTCCGCTCCGCACGGCGATCACCGGCAAGGTATTCAATTTCTTCTCCGGAAGGGCTGAGGATTTCCATCTCCCATGGCCTGTTCATACCCATTTCCATCTTCAGTTCGACATCTTCTCCTTCATCGGCATAAAGGGCGTAAATCTGGGAATTTCTGATCCTCAGCGTTTCCGTTTCCTCATCGAGTTTTGCAGAGCTGACGGGCCGCAATTTTCTCTGCATTTCTTTCAGGATGGGAAACCCTTCAAAATCAACGATAGGCGGTCTGGCGAGATCAGCTTCCTCAGCACGCACATCCAGCCCCGCATCTGATAGAGTTTGCCGTAATTCGTCATCCAGAACGCTATCCGGGTAAGGAGTGCGTATGGCAAGGCTGCCGCTGACCTCGTTGTATTCCCCGGGGGCAAGAAACAGCCTTTCCTTCCAATCCTCCACCACAGAGTCCGCGAACTCGATACCGCCCCAATGTTCCCCGCCGCCGAAAGAGAAAGGGGTGCTCCTGCCGGCCTGAAAAACACAGTCTTCAAAAAATATTCCCGCGCTCTGAACATGCTTATCGTCGATCCGCAGCGGTCGATGCACCGGATTCTCCACCCGGGTATTGACGAACTCGATGATTCCTCTAACTGAATCCGCCCGACCAAGCCGCCGGATCAGAATTCCGTTGAAATCAGACCGCGAAAGACAATTTTCGAAACGGATCGATACCGGTTCTGAATCTTCAGTAAGATTGCTTAAGAAAAGCAGAAATCCGGCAGACGCGTTTCGCTTGGTCGTGACATTTCTGAGAATCACGTTGGAAAGCCGCTCGCCGGCGTTATTCGGTTCCAGATCAATACCTGCACTCGGATTGGTGCCATGGGTATCCTTCAACACGGTATTTTCATACATTCTCATA
>PUNB01000273.1 GCA_003552565.1 Lentisphaerota bacterium | reverse complement strand
GCTAGGCGCTAGGGGCTATGCCCCCGCCGGGCTTGTCCCGGCGGAGCAGCAGATTGGTTTTCAGAAATTTGTAGACACCCCCTCAGGACTTGACAAACCCGAAATTTGACACCAGAAATCATTCACCAAGTCTCTCCCCGGGGTATCAGGCGCATCGCGCCGGCGGTCGGGCTTATGTGAAACACCGGCCCACGAAGCGGTTGACGATAACGGCGACGAGAACGGATCACGAGTCTCATAATCGTTCACCTTTCTCGTCGCCGATCTCGTTCACCGCTGTTTCTATTCCAGGGTATCAGGGGCGCATCGCGCCGGCGGCCGGGCTTGTATGAAACTTAATTTTACAAGGTCGCAAAGGACGCAAAAAGTCACAAAAAAAAGGGAGCGGCCGCAGCCTGCCTGACCACTTGGCCGTAAATCTTGTTTCACATCGCTGCCGTTATGGAATTTTGAAAGTGTGTCAGGTCCTCGCGGCCATATAATGGAGGGCGAGCAGCTTGCCTGAGCCACACGAAGAGTGGTCAGGTCCCCGCGAGCCAAAACAGAAACCGCAACCCCCTTTTCGCACAGAGTCCAGCGAATCCCCAATTCACATGAAAGTACACCGAGTTCGGCGGCTGATTCTACAGTGCCAGGAGAAAATATGACAGAGCCAGTTATCAAAGCAGTGAATGTAAACAAGTCTTTCGGACGGCTGCGAGCGGTGGATCAGGTTTCATTTTCCCTTCCACCCGACACCTGCTGCGCTTTTCTCGGTCCCAATGGAGCCGGTAAAACCACTTTAATGAAAATGATTTACGGGCGAGCCTGGCGGGATCGAACCAAAGACAGCTCCCTGACCGTTTTCGGCCGCGATCCGCAAAAAGACGAATTGACAATTAAAAACCTGACAGGGGTAATCTCTCAGGAAGACAACCTGGACGAAGACCTGAACGTCATCCAGAACCTGCTTCTGTATGCGCGTTTCTACGCCATGCCGGCGGAAAAGGCCAAACAGAGAACCGAGGAATTACTGAAGTTTCTGGAACTCTCGGATAAGCGTTACTCTCTGATCCGGGAGCTTTCGGGCGGCATGAAGCGCCGCCTGGTGATCGCCCGGGCTTTACTGAATCATCCTCTGCTGCTGATCCTTGACGAACCCACCACCGGCCTGGACCCGCAGGTGCGGCATTTAATCTGGGATAAGCTGCGGGAACTCAAACAAAGCGGCACCGCCATGCTGCTGACCACTCACTATATGGAAGAAGCCTTTCAGCTGTCCGACAGCGTCATAATCATGCATGAAGGAAAAAATATCATGCAGGGCACCCCCGCGGGATTGATCAAAGAGCAGGTGGAAAAATATGTTTTGGAAATACCCTTCAACAGAGCCGGCGCCTCCAATGAATTGACTTCTTTTCCGCCCGATACCCGCAGTGAACAGGGAGGCAGTATGCTGCGGCTTTACTCGCGGAATCTAGACACACTGAAAGCCGTCTCTCATCGCCTCAACGGTACGGGCTGCTTTCTGCGCCAGACAAACCTTGAAGACGTTTTCCTTAAAGCCACCGGAAGAATGTTAAATGAACGACAGTAACAAAAAGAATCACCCCTCGCTGCGGCATCGACTGTTCGCCGTCTGGTTTCGTCATTTACGAGTTTACGGCCAGCACCTGACAAGCAATGCCTTCCCCCCTTTTCTTGAGCCGCTGATCTTTCTCGGCGGCATTGGCCTGGGGCTGGGCCGGTTTATCACCGAACCGGTCGGCGGAGTGCCCTATATCCAGTTCCTCAGCCTGGGGCTGCTGGTGACCACGGCCATGTGGACCTCGGCGTTCGAATGTACTTTCGGCACTTTTATCCGTTTGGAATACCAAAAAGTTTATGACGGTATGCTGGCCTCGCCTTTGACCGCCGACAACCTGATCGTCGGGGAGATTCTATGGGGAGCCACCAAAGGTTTTCTGTTTTCATTCGCCGTGCTGTGCGTGATGATTCCTTTCGGCCTGGCGCCGCTTCCTCAGGCCTTGGCCGCTCCCTTTCTCGGCTTCATTACGGCCGCCATGTTCGCTTCGCTCGGCCTTCTGGTGACTTCATTCATCAAAACCATCAACCATTTCAACTTTTTCATGACCGGCTGCATCTCGCCGATGTTCTTTTTCTCGGGGGTGGTTTTCCCATTGGATAACCTGCCGCCCGCTCTGCGCCCTGTGGCCGAAGTGCTGCCGTTGACTCACTCAGTGCGAATAATGCGGGCCATCGGACAAAATCAGTGGTCGGCGATTCTACTCTGGGACACATTCTATATCCTGGTCTTCATCACCGGCGCCAGCTTCTTCGCCGCGCGCCGGCTGCGACATCGGATGATACAATGATGCATTGCTCGTGTCAGAGTTCAGGTTTCAGGGCATTTTTGGTTTTATCCATACCCTCAGTTAGAGGGTATGCGAAAAGCATTTTTGTGGAGCTCACAAGCTCGAAAGTGACTGTGCGTTCCGCGGCCAATTGGATTAAGGCTAAAGATTATGACGAATGATTAGGGAAAAACGGGTGCGCCCCTTAATCTTTTGCCCTAATCTTTCGCCTTAATCTCGTTTCCAAACCCTTTTCGCATGGGGTCTAGTTAGGACCTTCGATCAGTTTGTATAAATGGCGACTTTGCTATTTCTGTCGGTTAAGCGGGTCGGCTAAGTGTATCCGAGCAAGGGTGGCGGCTAAGAAAGCGATTAAGTGTAGTGGGACGCCGCTCTCTAAACACTTCATCGCACTCTTCGTCGCACTCTTCGTCCCACTCTTACTTGGTTACGCTTAAACCACTGTCCTCATCAGCCTACACGTCGGCTTGCATCGCCATGCGAACATACATACCCACATATTCTGCGGAAAAGCCAAATCATTTTTGGATCATAGTTCGGGATCCGCCTGAGGCGGATTCGGGACAAGGTTTTTGAAATGGCGTATTTATGTTCTTCAACCAGTACCCCTGACACCTGAAACCAAGCGGTTACCCACAAAACTTTAGAAAAAACTATTAGCAACCCATGCGTTTTGAGAAAAACAAAAAAAAGGACTATCCCATTTATGCAACCTAACATCCTCCTCATCTTCACCGATCAGCACCGCTTTGATTGCCTTGGAGCCATGGGAGATCCGCTGATCAAAACTCCGAACCTCGACAAACTGGCCGAACAGGGTGTCGTCTTCGACAACGCCTATTGTCCTTCGCCGGTCTGCGGCCCGTCCCGCGCCTCCATTTTCACCGGCGAGTATCCTTCCGCTAACGGTGTGATCAAGAATCACCTTCCATTCAACCGGGGAAAGATACTGCTTACCGATATCCTGGCCCAGCAGGGGTATTACAACGCTCTGGTGGGAAAACTGCATTTCATTCCGGTGATCGGACGCTTCGGTTTTCATTACAAGATGCTGCATGATTCGCCGCATGACATCTATTCCGAAGCGGAGCTGAAGTATTCGGAGTATATCAAATATCTGAAAGAAGGTCCCTATAAAAACGCCGACCACGAGCAGCTTCTGCATGACCTGCGGGAAAGCGAAACGGCGGGAACAAACGACTTCTTCTTCTGGATGGGTAAAAATATTCTCTCGGAAGAGGAGCACGAAGCCTCTTGGAACGGCCGGGAGGCGGCCAGATTCATCGACAACTATCAGGACGAGGCGCCTTTTTTCCTCAATGTCTCATTCTTCGGCCCGCACCACCCATACGCGATACCTGAACCCTGGAGCAGCCTCTACGATCCCGACGAAATCGAACTGCCGGAGACCTTCCGTCGAGAAGCGGAAAACCGGCCGGTGTTTGACTGTAAAAAAAGCAAAATGCGAGAAGAGAGGATGAAATGGGGAGAGCGGAAGTACAGGCAAATGGTCGCTTCCTATTACGGATACGTCTCCATGATTGACCACAATATTGGCAGGATTATGGATTCGCTCCAGAAGAAAGGTGTTTTCGATAACACCATGATCATCTTTACTTCCGACCACGGCGATCATATCGGCGACTTCGGCTTGACCGGCAAAGGCGATATGTACGATTCGAGCGCCAAAGTGCCGTTCATCATTAAACCGCCGGGCGGCCTGAAAAAATCCGTGCGCGTAAACAAAGTGGTTAACAATCTCGATGTCTTTGCCACTTGCTGTGATATCGCCGGATATGATTTCTACGATATTGACCAGGAACTCAATGAGTCAAACTCACTCCTCCCCTGCCTGCGGGAGAATCCGGAGCTGGATCAAATACCAGGCGAGACCTATTCCATTCACGGCGCTTCACCGAAAAACAATCAGGTTATGTATCGACAGGGAAATCTTGTGCTGATGGCGACAAGCCGAGAAGACGAACCCGTTTACGAACTTTACGATGTGGCACAGGACCCGATGGAACTGGATAACCTATTCATGCTGCCGGACTGGGAGAAAGAATCAGCTGAAATGAAAAACAAACTGGACACCTGGTGGCGCAAACAGAACAGTCGTTATCCTTAGGCTTATGTGAAACACCGCGACTATCTTAAAGCGGCGCCGGGCCGCCGCACTCCAAAGATGCTTCGCATCAGTTCAGCACACCGAGCCGAAGGCTCTTTCGGAGTGCGGTGAGTTCTCACCGCTTTGGTATAGAAGCTTATATGAAACACGATTCGTTGTGCTTCATTCTTCGTTAGTCGTTATCAGTGTTGATCAGTGGTTAAAAATGTCCCCCTGTTTTCTTTTCGCATCCAGCTACTTGCAAGCTAAATAGCTGGATAAATATCTCATGTATTTCGGAGTTAAAAAAACAATAAAACCACTGATCTTCAATTATCGACATTAATCAGCCATCGATTCACAAACCGGATTCATTCGCCTTGCGATTATTAGTGTGGATTAGTGTGAATTAGTGGTTCAAAAACAATTGGCCGCAATGGTACACTCCAATCATCCGCCGAAAACGATTACTTCACATTTATAACACCGGGAACTGATGCGGCCCGAAATCGGCTTCATAGAAGGGAGAAGCCATTCTTCCGGGACCATTCAAGCGGTCGATTTCCTCTCTATCCTCTTGTTCAATCTGGACTTGTAAAGCGCCCAGATTATCCTCCAGCTGCTCTATGTTCCGAGGGCCGATAATCGGCGAAGTCACACCAGGCTGCTGGACACACCAGGCCAGAGCCAGCTGCGCCATGGTACACCCTTTCTTTTCCGCCAGAGGCTGAAGCCCTTCCACTACGTCAAACATAGCCGAGGTGATGCGCGGACTGTCCGGACGATCCGCGAAACGAGCGTCTTCCGGCATTTTTTCCTGCCGCTTATACTTGCCCGTCAACAGGCCTCCCGCCAAAGGGCTCCAGGGAATTATGCCGTATCCATAGCTTTGCGCCATCGGCAGCAGCTCCCTTTCAATCCGTCGGTCCAGGATATGATAGGGCGGCTGCTCACAAACAAAGCGATTAAGTCCCAGCTCGCGACTGACCCACAACGACTCCACGCATTGCCAGGCGGCAAAAGTGCTGGTGCCGATATAACGTACCTTGCCAGCGCGTATCAGGTCGTCAAGCGCCCGCAGAGTCTCATCAATGGGTGTATCCGACTGCGGCCGGTGAATCTGATAAAGATCAATCCAGTCGGTCTGCAATCTGCGCAGACTGGCTTCACATTGTTCAACAATGTGACGGCGGCTGTTGCCTCGGTCATTCACGCCTTCGCCCATGCCGCCGTGTACTTTGGTGGCCAGGACTGTCTGGTCTCGAAGGCCATTGCGTTTGAGCGCTTCACCGGTGATTTCTTCACTGGTTCCGCGACCGTACACATTGGCGGTGTCAAGAAAATTAATACCCGCCTCCAGCGCCCGGTCGACAATCTCGTAAGACTCCTCCGCTGTCGCACGCCGGCCGAACATCATGCAGCCCAGACACAGAGAACTGACCTTTACTCCGGTTCTGCCTAAATTTCGATATTCCATAATTTTTTTCCCTTTTGTTTGAAGCTCCACACGCTAAGCGGCTAATAAATAAGACAAGTCAAAACACACTATATTTACCACCCGCTTCGCTAGAGATAGCGGCAGAGAAACACAGAGAGAAGCCATTTGCCGGCTTCGCCGGAAAAACTCTGCCTTCCTCTGCGGTTCACTCTAGTGAGCGAAGCGAATTTATCCCGTTGCATTTGGCCTTGACAACCTTCAAAGAAGGATGCAACTGGGACGGGTGGTGAAAAAACTGCCCCCCTCCTTCGCATATTTCGCATATTTCATGGTTGAAAAAAAATACCCCGCCAGAAGATCGGATTCAGCGCGACACCATCCCGCCGTCAGTCCTCTTCCGTGACTTCGGAGACCTCATCCCAGGCTTCCGGATCATCGTTTCTCAAACGCTGCAGCAGTCTGTAATGATGCAGCAGCAGACTTAAACTTTGTTCGGTCAATGCTTCTTTATCAACAAGCTGGTTGTCGATAAAGCTCAGAAGTTCGTCTTTTGTAATGCGCAGAAAATCCGGCGGCTCCGCCATCAGGGTGGGTTGATAGTTGATCTTCTCTAAATGGTGCGCTGTTTTTTCGATTGTCTCGGAGTCAGCGTCTTCCGGCAGCGATTCAATTTGTTGTTTAATCAAGGCAATCTCTTCGGAATTTAATGAACTCATAATTTATTTTTCCTGTTTAATGAAATTGGCAGTGGTGGTGGTCGCCGCGAACCGCATGTAACACGGTCGTCCTCGGCCGTATCGGTGAGCGGCATGCGGCCGAGGACGACATTAGTACTATATGCGACTTCACTTGTCTTCATCGGTCTGCACGCCAAATCTGCATCTCCCCGCGAACATACATACCCACAGATTCCGCGGAGGAACCAAAACTATACAATATGCATTGCGTGGACAAAGTCAACATCTGACTTTGACCACCGCCTTGCGGATATCTCCCTCCACGGCGGCCCGCAAACCGGGCATGTGAGCGTCGTGCGGGAAAAAGACCGCGAACATGCCGGCTTGCACCGTAAAAAAATCCCCCTTGCCGTCAAGGAAGAAGCAGTCTTTTTCCTCGACATACGGTCGAGTCACTTCTAGACCTTCAATCGGAGCATATCCCATCATTTCCGGGCCAACGGCGACGTACTGTATATCAATATATTTCCGATGCGCTTCCCATACTCCATTTTCCGGAGACTTCGGCTGACAATCCTGGATCATAACATATAAATCATCACCTTTTATGTCGTAACGCCCCGGCTCCATTTCTGTAATATCCGCTTGCGCCAGATAGTCCAGCCCCATTTTGATATCCATACTCAAATGATGGTAACAAGCGGCGTGTTTCAATGTGTCAATAATCATTTTCAAAGATTCCTTGTGGTTATACAAACTTCTTACGCGTCAAAAGAAACAAAAAGAATGGACCTCCAAGCATGGCGGTAAGCACTCCCACCGGCAGTTCCGAAGGAGTGAACATGGTACGGGCGGCGGTATCCGCCAGGCTTAGAAAAGCGCCGCCGCCAAAAAAAGACGCCGGCAGCAGCAGCCTGTGATCGGTGCCCAGGATTAAACGGAATGAATGCGGCACGATGAGCCCGATAAACCCAATCGGGCCGGCGACGGAGACCACCGCCGACACCAATACCGCACCGGCGATAAATATGCGTATCTGGACCGCCTGTACATTGATTCCCCGGCCCTCCGCCAATTCCTCTCCGAAAACCAGCTGGTTCAAACGTGCGCTCTCCATCATCAGAATAGCCAGTGCCGGCAGATAAAACACCAGTATGGACAATACATTATCATACCCCACCGCGTCCAAACCGCCCATGAGCCAGCGATCCAGCATCACCAGCTTATGCGGATCAACCAGATAACGGATGAACATTATCATTGCCGAACAGATCAGTCCGATAGTCACCCCCGCCAGTAATAAACGCATGGGAGAAAATTTACCTTGACCGCGGGCCAGCAAGTAGATAATCAGCGCCGCACCGGCTGATCCACCCAGCGAAAAAAACTGCACCGGCGTGATCAACGGAATCCCCCAGGCCGAGAATCCCAGCAGAATTCCAGCTGAAGATCCCAGCGCCCCGCCGGCCGACACTCCCAATGTGTGCGGGGTGGCCAGCGGATTACGCAATAAAGCCTGAAAAACCGCCCCGGCCACAGCCAGGCCGCCGCCGACCAGAAACGCCAGAAGCACCCGCGGAATTCGATGCTGTAAAATAATCTGTTGCGCCAGCTCCTCCGCCTGCGCCGAACGAATAAGCACCAGCCACACCGACCGAGTTGAAAGCGGCACGGCGCCAAAAAGAATACACCCCGCGGCAACCGCCAGGGACACCGCCGCCAGTACCAGCAGAGATGAAATCATTGATCTGGTATTGTTAAGCATGGCAGTAAAAAAAAATTAAACCAAAGCGATTAATCCAAAGAATAAAAATTTGCTGGACACAAGTAAACATGAAAGGACTTTTTTCTTCTTTCTTTTCGCGAAAAAAGAAAGAAGCAAAGAAAACCGGTAATAATTACTAAACTGAGAGTTATCTCGAACGCTGTCGAAGTTATCCGCTTTACACTTCGCCACCTGCCATTGTCTGTACGAGTTATTCATAAACGACAGTTAAACCGCCGAAATTCCTAGAGACTTATTCACCATATCTCGGCGAAGCAACCAATGGCGCCCCGGTCAATGGATGAGTCGCCACCCGCAGTTCAGCCCCGTATGCCTGCGAAAGTATATCCGCTCTCATCACCTGGCCCGGCGAGCCTTGATGCAGCAGCATGCCTTCGCTGATCAGAAAAAGCTGATCGCAATACTCAGCCGCCATATTCAAATCATGCGTCACCAGCACCACCGCCATTTCCCGCCGGGACAAAAGAGAAAGCAGGCCGAAGATGTGGGCTTTATGATGAATATCCAGTGATGAACTCGGCTCATCAAGCAGCAGCACCTTCGGTTCCTGTGCCAGAATACTGGCGATCATCACCCGCTGCCGTTCACCGCCGGAAAGTGTCGAAAGATAACGATCCGCCAGATTTTCGCACTCGGTCTCGCGCATAACCCTTTCCACCACGACCTCATCTTCCGCCCCGGGAAAGCCCAACCCTTGCTGATGCGGATAACGACCAAGACTCACCACATCCCGCGCCAAAAGATCAAAAGATGCCGCGGCCTGCTGCGGCAGAAAAGCCGCCTTCCGGGCCAATTCACGGCGACTGAAAGCGCTTAAAGGAGAGCCTTCAATGCTGACTTCGCCTTCCGTCGGCCGTAATATTCCCGCCATCAGCCGCAGCAGCGTGCTCTTGCCGGATCCGTTCGGGCCGACGATGCCGTGAACTTTGCCCAGCCCTGCCTCCATATTGACCGAGGACAGAAAAAATCCATCGACATCATAAGCAAAAGAACATTGTGCAAGTGTAAGTATGTTTTCCACTATGGTTGCTGCTTGTAGGCGGTTTGATGGTTGAGCCGTTCCCAGAGAGACATCATCATGTAACTGTGGGCTTATGTGAAACACAATTTTGAATGTTGAGTATTGAATGTTGAATGATGAATTTTGAAGTGGAACTGCATGGTCTGTCCTAAACTCAACATTCAGAATTCAAAATTCAATATTCATTATTGTTTCTTCTACGGGGTATCCGGCGCATCGCGCCGGCGGTCGGGCTTGTATG
>PUNB01000169.1 GCA_003552565.1 Lentisphaerota bacterium | reverse complement strand
CTCCGTTCCTCGTTCGCAGAATTACAAATTACGAATTACAGATTACGGATTACGAATTATGTTGTTCACCGATGTTTCCCCCTCGGGGTATGTGTCGCCTCGCGCCGGCGGTCGGGCTTATGTGAAACACGATTTTGAAGTGGAACGCACTTCAAACCCGTTTCACCGCCCGGAGCGCCGCTTCAACCAGACGGTCGCCGGCCTCGGGCGCGAATATGCTGCCGGCAGCCTCATAACCGCCGGCGGCCGCGGCCTCTGGAGTAACTATGTAACCCTGTAATTCTCCATTGACGAAAGCCACCGGATAAGTCGCCGGTGAATTCTGTTTGATTCGCAAAGCGTATTCAGTAAACAGTTCTCCGGGAACGCCGGCCATACAATGATCCCCGATCCGCACGACCTGCGCTTCAAACGGCGGATACTCCCGCATCAATCGATCAAGCTCACCGCTGTCCCAGGCGCGAGCCAAACCGACCATTTTTTCCGCCCCGAAAACAGCGCATTCTGCGGTCCGCACATCAGCGCGCGACGCTCCTTGTTCAATCAAGGCCTGGTACTTGCGGCGATATTCATCCATAGCCGCCCGCGCCTCTGGCAGATCAGGCAGAGCGCGCCGCGGCAGTTCAACCTTCTCCAAGGCGGAGTTGAGGAACTGTTTTTCATCTTCTTCGCCGTCTTGATAGTCTGCCTCGGTTAAAGCTTGCACGGCCGTCTGAACTTGTTCGCCGAGCAAACGCCCCAGACGCTCGGCTTCGGCGAAAGTCTGTCCTTCAACTACATGCCGCGGACTCTGGTTGCCGCAGGGGGCGTTATGATAACAGACCGTCAACTGTTCCCCATACTGTTCCCGCAAATACTGCCTGACATAATGCGGAAAATCACTGGAAATCAGCTTGGAATCCTCATGCAGCACGGTCGGGTGCATACCGTAAATCAAGCTCATCGACAGCATTTCGCCGGTTGACCGACGCCGGACACTTAGAATGCCGCACTCCGGATCCGTGGTGCCGGTGGGATCATGCCGATTGGTGCCGACACCGGTTATTCGGGCCGAGGTCCAGGCCAGCCGCGCCGGCTCAGCGGCTGCCTTTGCCGCCCGCGCCGCGGCTTGCAGCCGGCTTTCGACCATAACCAGGAAATCAGTATCCACCGGCGCTGCCGCTGGATCATCTTTCCAGGCCAGATGCCGATCCACGGTCACCGGTCCGGAATGAGTATGGGTGCAGCTGATAAAGATATCACTCTCCCGCATCCCCATTTCCTCGGCCAAACATCGCCGCCATTGGCGGGCGGTGGGTGGATCAATGAAGAGCAGATCCAAAGCCGCCAGCAGAAGCCCCCGATTCCCTTGGTTTAAAAAAAGCACAGAGGCCAGCAAAGGATCATGCTTTCCTTCGCTGATCCGTTCCACATGCGGATAACCGCACAGCACCATAGGTTTCTCAGGGCTGATTTCTCTGACGGCCGCTCCCGCATGTAATATCATGAGTATCCCAGTTCCTTTTCCGTTTCACTGATCGATTCTTCAATCATATCCATGGCTTTGTGAGCCACATCTTCCGGCATGACGATTGGCGGGCTCATCCGCAGGATATGACCCGCGGGTATCCACGCCAGCCCTTTCTGGAAGGCTTTCTGATAAATCATCTTACCAGCCTCGTTAAAGGGCGTTTTCTTTCTGATCCTTGACCAGCTCGACTCCCAGGAGACATCCCTTGGCCCGGACATCGCCGACAATCCTGTACTGTGTCAGCCACTTGTTCATCCGGTCCATAAACAGTTTTTCCAGCTTCGCCGCATGCTCCAGCAACCCTTCTTCCTCGATCACCTCGGTACTGGCCAGAGCGGCCGCGCAGGCCATCGGGTTGCCGCCGTAGCTGCTGGAAGCACTGATCGCTTCAAAGCTCTCCTTCAAGTGGTCCCGCACCGCCACGCAGGTGACCGGGAAACCATTGCCGAATCCTTTGCCGATCGCCACCACATCAGGCACCACATCCCAATGTTCCGAACAGAGCCATTTGCCGGTTCTGCCCCAGCTGGTCAGCACTTCATCCGCCATCAGCAGAATACCGCGCTGATCGCAAAGTTCTCGCAATTTCGGGAAAAAGTCATCCGGCGGCATTATCGAACCGCCCCACCCCTGGATCGGCTCAAGCACAAATCCGGCAACCGCGTTGACTGTCGCCCGGTCCAGGTATTCGGCATAAAAATCAATATACTTATCGGTGTCGATCGTGCCGTCCGGCTTGCTCCAGTGCGGACGATATTTGTTCGGTCGCGGCACCATGTGCATTCCCGGAGCTCTTACCGCGCCGTAAACCGGAGAACGAATCTCAGCCAGAGAAACCGAGCCATAGGTTTTGCCATGAAAATCATAAAAACATGAAACCATTTCGTGCTTGCCGGAACCGGCCCGCAGCACTCGCATACCGGCTTCAACCGCCGCCGTGCCGCAGTCGTAAAACTGGAAACCACTGAGGTCACCGGGCAGAACCTCCGCCAGCTTCTCACACAGTCGCGTTTTGATCTCGGTAGTGAAATCATGACAGTTCATCAGAGTGGCGGCGTACTTCTGCACCTGTTCGGTGATCTTGGGATGACAATGTCCCAAAGTGGTAACGTAAATACCGGAAGAGAAATCAATATAATCATTGCCGTCCACGTCGCGCATCGTGCAGCCGCACCCGGATTCAAAAGAGACAGGAAAAAGTTTCACCTGGCCGCTCAAACCTTTGAAGTACTTGGTGCAGCGTTCATGCATCTCCCGTGACTTTGGACCGGGCACTGTATCCGTAACAATATTAGGGAAACGGTCCAGATCAACCGCGTACGGGGCCGGATCATATTTTCCAAGACCACTGTTATTTTGCGAACAACAACATTTACTCATTTCATTTTGCTCCTTAAGTTAGTTATGGTTGTGTCGAATATATCTAATGCTTGACTGTTTTAACATTTTTTTTCAGAACTCACTTGTATGAAACACAATTTTGAATTCTGAATTTTTAATTTTGAAGTAAGCCAGATGCGTCTTGTCATAAACTTCAAAATTCAGTATTCAAGATTCAATGATTCAAAATTATCACTAGTCTCACCCCCAGGGTATCAGGCGCCCCATGCGCCGGGGACCGGGCTTGCATGCGCAAATAGAACGCTCTGTTTAATAATACAAGACACCGTATGGATCTTTAGTTTACTACCCCTTTTTCGCACAACATCTCCCTACCCCTGAAACACCACTTCCCCATCAACCCAGGTGTAGGCCGGGGTCAAGTCGTCATTCCACAGCACCGCGTCCGCGGGAAACCCTTCATCCAAGATGCCCGCCCGCTCCAGTCCCGCGGCTCGAGCCGGAACAGTCGTCCCCATGGCCCACACCTGCTCAGGAGCCACATCATCAAGCCAGTTCAGCAGATTGGCCATCCCTTCGTTCATGGTCAAGGCGCTGCCGGCCAGAGCTCCATACTTGGGATGTTCCGGATCGGCGACCCGCACACCGTCTCCCCTTCGAACCCTGACTTTATAGCCCCATGGACTGTCATACTCGCCGGGAGGCAGACCGGAGCCGATATTGGCGTCGGTGACCAGCCCCACACGATCGCACCCCTTATTCTTGGCCACCAAAGTAATCAGTCGCGGATCAACATGGCAGCCGTCAGCTATAAAATCCACCGTGCAGCGGGGATCAAGTAAAAACGGTTCCACTACCCCCGCCGGCCGCACCCCGCGGTTTTCCGGCGGCGCTGGAAACACATCGTAGAAATGAGTGGCGTGACGGGCGCCGGCGTCAATCGCCGCCAAAGTTTCATGCAGTCCGGCCCGGGTATGCGTCACAAAAGGAGCCACACCGCCAGCCAGCAAACGCTCAATTACCGGAATCACATTTTCCACTTCCGGACCGAGCGACATGGCTCTAACCTTTCCACCGCAAGCCGCCAGTATTTCCTCCAGCAGCCCTAAATCACCCGGAGTCGGCACACAGCCGGCACCCGGCACACCGACAAACGGCCCCTCCAGATGCAGTCCGGGAAATCGAGTACCATTGAGATTGTCGATCGCTGAGGCCGCGCTCTCCAAACTTTTCAGCATTCCCTCCTGATTGCGCGGCAGCATCGTCGGCAGAGCGGTGGTGACACCGAATTTCGCCAGAGCGACAGAGGCCGACTGCCAGTCGACAAACGGAGTGTCAAAACAATGATGCTCAATACCGTGCAGATGAATGTCCACCAAGCCCGGTGTCAACAATCGGCCGCCCCCTTCGATCACCTGGTCCCCGGCATCGGGACGCAACTCTGTTCCCACCGCCGCCACCATTCCATCGGCAAACCGGACGCAGGTTTTGCGAACGTCTTTCCCGGGCACCACCACCCTCACCTGCCTGATAAAAAATGACATTTTTGTTTCCATTTAACATCTCTGTTAATTTATAACATATACTGTAATTACCCAATTCGTCAATGCAAACCGTCAATGAATGAATTTCTCATCAGCTTGCATCGGTATTTGGATTTTGCAATTAACCGGTGAACGAATATAGTCAATTTCCATCTGCGTCAATTTTATCAGCAATGCAAAGCCGGGTAAAACATTAAGGAACTAATTGCTATGAATAACAACCGAAAATCTTCCGAGCTTATGGGGCGTCTGCGGTCATTTCTCAAGGATCATATCCGTATGGAGACTGACTTCAGACGCACCGAGCAGGCTCGGGGAGTTCCGCCGCCGCCGATTGAAAAAAGCAGCCCGGAAGATGGCAAGATAACAGCTCTGCCGAAAGCGGGGGAATGGCGGGGAGTTCAGCCGGTATCGGTGGAAGAGGCGATTCGCAACCGGGAAAGCCGGCGAAATTTCACCCGCAACCCGCTTACGCTTGATCATCTCTCTTTCCTTCTCTGCCAGAATCTATACCTGGCCTGCGAAGCGATAAACGCCGGCACTTGCGCCATCGCCGCCTATGACCAGGATGGAATGGACCAACTGCTTGGGGTCGATGGACAAGAAGAATTCACGATTTACCTGGCTCCCGTCGGGATGCTGGGATAGTCTAGACCCCATGCGGAAAGTGACATTGAGCCGAACTTGTGCTCACCTAGTCTCGCAATTATTCAGAAAAATCAGGCTTGATTTTTTGGCTCCCCCGCAGAATCTGTGGTTATGTATGTTCGCACGGGGATGCAATCCGGCGTGTAGGCTGATGAAGACAGTGGTTTAAGCGTAACCAACGAAGGGTGAGACGAAGAGTGCGACGAAGTGTTTAGAAGAAAGGCGTGGAGGCCATGACACCTAATCCCGAACTTAATCGAACACGTAAGCCCACTCTTAGTTGGTTACGCTTAAACCACCTGCTTCGTCCGTACTAGGAATAAAAGACGACCAAAATGTGCCCATAAATTCTGCTGAAAAGGAATATGATTCGGGACAAGGTTGATCTCGTTTCCAAACCCTTTCCGGGCGGGCTCTAGTGAGATAGTGAGTTACTTCGGCAAGTCATGCTTCTACCTGAAGCTGCGGGAACTAACTTCTGTGTTGATTCTGTCGATTGTGTTATAATGGGTTTGAGTGTCCTGACTGATTTTACGCAGCTTGTTTTCCAATTCCTCGTCAGCACTGTGAACTTGCTGAAAAAAAGGAGATTCAGCAAGGCTTCTTTCGATGGACAAGGCGGAAGCCAAAGCTATTGGCAGAGTAACTTTTCCTTCCTTTATCCGCTTCATGTGGTTTTCAATAAAATCGGTAAGTTTGTCCAGATCTTCTTTATTATATCCTTCAAACCCTGACAATACTATGCTTTTTTCAGCCACCTGATCCGCAATTTCATTCAGCACCTTCTGGTGTTCCTGCTCATCCTCAGCCAAACCGCGCCAGACATCATTAAATTCAGTGAATTTCACAGCCATAGTCTGATAAAATTGCGCAATCACACCCTCGTTAGCGGCAATTTTACGTATAAAACCTTGTTGCTGCTCACATATTCTTACCAATAAATTATCCATGATAAACTACACCGTATATTTTAAATTGTGCTCATTGTTTTGCGAATTGACAGACAATAAATTAACCAGTAAAGAGCTTTTATCCAACCTGCTCACAATTTTCGCCCTGATAAGCAATGATCATATACTGACCGCTAACCATCACGCGAAACCTTATATGTAAAGAAAGGCGCCGACAGATCCGCCATTATAACGGGGTGCGGCAACAACAATTCGCCCAAATCAAAATCATGCTTGAAAAGCGCTTGACATATCAAAAACAGGAATTACTTTTATTTTCAAGCTGCGTGCAAACTAGTATTTCAAAAGAATTTTGCGAAATTCATTAAAAACCATTTGACAAGCTACAAATAAGAATTATTTTCATTTCAGACGCGGTCAGTTTGAAGCAAACCAGAACTCTAAAGGTTCCACTAAACAGAAATAAAGAAAAATAAAGGGCAAGACAATGAAGAAATCTCTCACTATCTCAGTAATGTTCCTAGCGGTATTCACTTTTTCCGCGACCTCGCTCATGGGTGCGCCGACACCTCTGGTAATCAACGGCAACTTTTGTTCCGTCGCTAATCTTGAAAACCCGCCGGCTGGTTTGAATTCAGGAAATGCGGAATGGAATGACTTGACCAGCGCCACCGGCGGTCTCGAAGGTGAAGGTTTCGGCAGTATTGACAGTGCTATCGGTGCCCAGGGGACCGGCAATGATGCAGTGCTTAATTACACCAACGGTTCAGCCGTGGAGGAACCGGTGAAAATTTCCTGGTGGTCTGGCTCCCAGAATGCGCACGAGGATCGTGATGAGAATGTTGACAACGGCCATGATGAACTGTTCGCTGGATATTTGCAAACAGGGATTAACAGCTCTGTGAATGAATTGGCCTATTCAGATCCCGCAATCCGCCTTTCCGGCAGCGGCATGCAGTCCACGTACGGCGGAAATATGACCTCCTATGATATCTATGTCTACTTTGACGGAGATTCGGCGACTGAGGGAGATGCTCCATTCAGCATTGAAATGATAGATGGGGATCCCCAGGAAGGCAATATTTTCTGGGCCAAGGATCAAGAAGATGATAACTTCATCGTAGACAACACAAACCCGACAACCGATGACTATAGATTGGCGGACAAAACAACCAAAGAAGATGCGGTTAACGCTGATTACGCAGTTTTCCGCGGTATGACCGAGGATATTTTCACAATCGATCTGGTTGGGTTGACCGGTGAAGCCGGTGTGACACTCTCTGGGTTTGAAATAGTGGCGACACCGGAACCTTCCACCGGTATCATCTTGGCGCTGCTCGGAGCGCTGGCGTTCTTCCGTCGTCCCCGGCGCGGTTGAAATAGAATATTCAAAGACATTTAGTTATCACAAAAGGTGCCGCTTTTTGGAGCGGCACTTTTTTTTTGTTTTTTATGGCCATTAAAAGACGAAGTCTCACATAAGCCCGACCATCAGGAGGTGCTTCTGAAGAGGGGCGCCACCGGGCGCCTTGCGCGCCCGGGGCGATGTTCACCGGCTAACCACCGCCCAGCCCTCCCCCCTTTTTTACGCCGTCCTCGACGGCGGAAAAAGGGGAGAGATAGGATGGCGGCGCTTTTAGCCATTGCACTTATACACCCACCTGACGAGCAGGCGGGGGTCTTATACAGCCCGCCCTCCATGTGATTGCGCGACTTAACCGCTTGAGACTCACAACTTCCACCATGGGCCGCGGCATTGCACATTACAGATTGAACGGCTGTGACATAATCATTCTTCTTTATCCGGCTCATCCGCTTCCCGGATGAACCGCACTTCTTTATCCGTCCTTTCCGTTTTGACGATATGATACGGCTGGGTAAGAGCGGTTATCACCATATCGGTGGGTTTCGGGGTTCGTTCCTGTACCAATACCTCTACGATGTTTTCTGTTTGCTTAACATCAGTTATGGAAATCCCATAACCCCCGGTTGGTTTCTCACCCTGAAACACCGCCAAGATCATTTGCTCGGAAAAATCCACCTCCGGCGGTTCCGGCGGCGGCATCCGATTCCGCACCACTTTCGACCAAAGCTCGCGCCATTCCTCAGCATCCCGAATGACATATTCATTCCGGTCTGGATAACCGCTGTTGGCTCCTTCAGCGACTACGGTAAAGTTCATTTCACTTGCCTCCATCGCGTCAATATTGTCCGCGTAATACATCATAATCGCCGCCGTCATCACCGCCGCTCCCCCGAGTCGCAGCAGCCAGCCGCGAGCTGAAATGCGGGTCTCAATATGGAGCAGACCGGCTCTGCTGACCATAACTCCGACGATCACGGCGATAAAACCTCGTATACTCTGCAGCATATTCCCGAAAATCACTCCTATCAAAGAAAAGGTTATAAACAAACAGGTGATCCCGGCCAGCCAGGACAAAGAATAAGGCAGAGCGAAATACTGCCCCCTGGGCACTCGAAAAGCGCGCTGCCTCAACCCGGCCAGCAAACCGATGAATCCGCAAAGAATATAAGTCAAAACCACGCCTAGTAAAGCCGGATGTCGCGCATAAGGCTCCAGCCTCTCAACCAGAACTGGAATGTGCAGATCGGAACCGCTGTAAAATATACAGATAAGAAGAATAAAAGACAAGGTCCGGCTCTCCGGCACACTCCGCGGGGGCGAAATCATAAAGGCGGCGGTCACCGCCAGCAGTATGGCGATCCAGGCCGACGGCGACAAATGCTGGTTCAGAAAAAGAACTGACACCACCCCCAGAATCGGAATTTTCAATCCCAGCATCGGCGCCACAACCGATGAATCAGCAGACTTCAGCAGATAGAATAAAAACCACTGCCCGGAAAGGAAAAACACCGTCACTCCGATCAAAGGGCCGATAAACTCCGTCAGCGGCGGCAAAGGCCGGGGCAGCAGAAAAGGCAAAGCCAGCAGGGACATCATTCCCATCTGCACCATAGAGAGACAGAAAAGCACCCTGAAACCGGCATGGCACTCAGTCAGAAAACGTTTTGAGAAAAAATAGGAAAGAGCCTGAAAAAAAGCCGCTCCTAGACCAGCCAGCATGCCAAAAATTGTTAGTTGCGAAAAGTCTGACATTATCACGCCTGCATAAGCTTTAACAGCCAGGCGATAGTTTGACCGAGGTCACGCATATTACGAAGCCCCTCGTCATCATCCCTTACTTCGCCTTTGCCCCCGCCTACCCCCAGATTCCAGTAGGTCGAACCGGGAACAATCATGCGCGACATCAGGAACATGTGATTGATTGAATCGAGCACCGGCACGGCGCCCCCGCGCCGCGCCGCCACCACTCCGGCGCCGATTTTCCGCGCCAGCAGTCCGCCGTTGCCGAGGGCTACGAAACCGGCACGGTCAATCAAGGCCTTGGTCTCCGCCGACATGCCGGAAAAATAAGTGGGGGAACCGATAACAATCGCATCAGCCGCAATCATTTTGTCGAACCACTCATTGAAATTATCACCGGTAAGAACACATTTACGATCCTGATTCCGGCGACACTGCATACAGGCGGTGCAGCCGCGTAAGCCGCTGCCGCCGACCTGGATAAGTTCAGTTTCCACCCCTTCAGCCTGGGCTGTTTCCAACAATGTCTGAAGAAGAATTTCGGTGTTGCCGCCAGTACGCGGACTGCCGTTGAACGCCGCTATTTTCATTTTTGATCATTTCCTTTTTTTCCTATGGTCACCAGCACATCCCCCTTCTCCAGTTCAGTTTCAGGAGAAGGGTCAAAAATCGTATTTCCATCACTCT